>JADGOF010000047.1 GCA_017883105.1 Acidimicrobiales bacterium | reverse complement strand
CGAGATCATGGATCGTCTGGGAGTGGTCCGAGGACGCCTGGTGGCCACCTCCGCGGCTCGGGATGCGGCGAACGGTCAGGACTTCCTCGATGCCGCCGGCGAGGTCACCGGATTGGTGCCGGAGCTGTTGACGGGCATCGAGGAAGGCAGGCTGTCGCTCACCGGAGCCGTGGCCGACCTCACCTCCGAGAACGGGCCGTTCCTGGTGTTGGACATCGGTGGTGGCTCGACCGAACTAGTCACGGGAACAGGCCCTGATGACCCCGATCTGGCTGCCGTCTCCTTGCAGCTGGGATGTGTGCGGGTCACCGAACGGTTTCTCCACTCCGACCCTCCGACGGCCGGCGAACTGGCCGAGGCCGAGTCGGTGATCGCCCAGGCGTTGGAGCGGGCCATCGCCGACCAGCCGCGCTTTCTGGCCGCACACCGCTTGGTCGGGTTGGCCGGCACCGTCTCCACGCTGACCGCGCTCCACCTCGGACTTCGCGAGTACGACCGTGAACGGGTGCACCACACCGTGCTGAACGTGGGGGACGTGTTCGACTGGTACCGGACGTTGGCCTCCGAGGTGCATGAGGCACGGCTCGACCGGGCCGGCATGGTGCCGGGACGGGAGGACGTGATCGTGGGCGGGGCGATGATCCTCGCTGCGGTCATGACCAGGTTCGGATTCGACGAGTGCCTCGTCTCGGAGGCGGACATTCTCGACGGGATGGTCGCCAACCTGCTGGTCAGGCGGTAGCACCGACCGTCGCCGCGGCCGAGGGGAGGCCACAGGCGCCTGCCACCCGATCGATGAACCGGTCCGTCGATCCGTACTCGTCCTCGGCGTAGGACCGGCCCTGGGCGCCGAAGGTGTCGTGGGCCGAGGGCTCGAGGAGCGCCTCGACGCACCAGATCAACTCGCCGGGGCTCTCGAACCACAGGCCGCCCCAGCCCCGCTCGGCGTGCTCCCGGGCCCGGCTGTCATGGGGAACCACGATCGGCGTCCCGTAGAGTAGGGAGTCGACACACCGACGGGCAAAGAACGTGCCAGGGCGGAGATCGACGGTCACTCGGGCCCATGCCATCAGCCGGGCCAGGTCGCTCGAACGCTCGATTGGCCAGCCTTCGTTCACCCGTCCTCCGTGCCAGGCGCAGAACGCATCGGTGTGCGAGATCCCTACCGGAGTGTCGGGGAATCGCAACCTCAGCAGCCGGCTCAGCTCGTTCTCGTGGTGTTCACCGTGGTTTTGCACGCCGGTGAGCACCAGCACGTACCCGGTGTCGCCGACCCAGGTGTTGGGCTCGCTGAGGGCACTGGCATTGGCCGCCAACGGGGCACCGATCCGGTGTACCGCTCCTGTCCCGGCGTGGTGGTCGAGGATCGACCGGCGTTCGGAATCGGTCACGGCCAGCACCGAATGCGCTCGGGCGAACATCTCGGCGAAGTGGGGGAATCCCACGCTCACCGACGAGGTGCCGAGGGCCATCAGGGTCACCGGAAGATCGGGAAGGTGCCGGTCGATTGCGGCCCGCGCCCCGAGGTTCTGGTGCCCGACGATGACGGCCAGGTCGGGCCGGAGACCGACCAATAGATCCGATGCTGCCAGCCACGGGTCGATCAGGTCTTGGTCCAGCAGCTTCCCCACCTCGTCGAGCACTACAGGATCGTCGACGTGCCCGGTGTCCGAGACCGCCTCGACCAACAGGTCCCGGCGGAGCTCTGCCGACCGGTCGATGGGTGAGCCCAGGTGATGCAAGGTGAACACGCTGTCCAGGGAAGTCCGGGTGGTCGCACCTTCCGGAGTGATGACATGGACCTCGGCCACCACGGCGAGGGCGCCTGCCACCTGGCGGGTCATCCACCCCTCCTCACTCTTCGACTCCCAGTGTGCGCACAGGACGGCGACAACCGGTCGGCGCTCTCCCTGGTCCGGCGAGGTCGTCTGGTGCCGTGAGACCGTGGCCGTCACCGCATCGGACCGGGGGGAGGGACGAGGGGAGACCGGCGGTCAGGGACCATCAACGGATCGCGCTGTCCCCGGAGCCGGCGATGCGTGGGGTTCGGCTGTCCGGTGACGAGGTCCGGGGCGGATCGAGATGGAGCCAGGCAGCCAGCTTCGCCTGATTTGCCGCCTCGGCGGCCTGGCGGTTGATCATCTCCCGGCTGAGCTGCTCGTAGCGGAGGGTCAACTCGTCACAGCGCTGTTCGAGCGCTTCGTTGACCCGCACCACATGGGCCAACAGATCCCGCTCTGCGTGCAGATAGGGACTGAGCACCCGGTAGGTCAGCCGTCCGACGATGCCCACGATCTTGCCCCGGAAGCCGCCGCCGGCCACAGCCGGATCGAAAGTGTCGGGGAGGGCCCAATGGTGGTGGAGGTACTCGAGCGAGCTCTTGGAGCGGATCTGGTCGCTCTCGCGGACCGGAGGCACCTGATCGGGAGGAAGCGGCTCCCAGCGCAGGATCCGATGATCGGCCTTCAGGCGCTCGAGGAACGCTTCGGGGTCAAGTGCGGGTTCTCCCACCTGGTGGCTCTCCTCATCTCGGCCTGTTCACAATGTCCTCGTTCACCGAACCATGCCAGCTCTCCCTGGCAGACCGGCGGGAAACGACGAAACGGCCTGAGCGCCCGACAGATGGGCGGGTCCTGCCTGATCGCCGCCTGCAAAGTGGCGGATGGACCCCGTCGTCCCTCCGAACCTCAATGGACAGTGGGATTGTATCCGGATCGCCCGCTCCACCGGGGGCACCCGGCCGACAGCGACCGACGAAAACCCCACAGTGGTAATCTCAGTCGGGCTGTGAAGGGCTCGATCCGGCATCGCGCACCAGCTGTGAGCGGCGGAGACGGCTGGGGAGCGCACGGACCGCAGATGGGGACCGACCCAGTGGCCCTTTTCCGAATGAGGAGACTCTGATGGGGACCGAACCGACTCCCGAGGAACAGGTCGCCACACCGCCCCTCGGGGGTGGAAGGGCGTCTGCCGGTCCCGGGTCAGCGATGAGCGTCCTCGGTTGGATGACCGACCAGCTGGCCCTCGCCATGTCGGCGCCGAAGGCTCCGGTACCGGTCCAGAGCGCCTGGGGCCATGATGCCGGTTCGTACCCTCCCGAGTACTGGCACTGGCTCTACGTCAACCGGCTTGATCGCATCGAGGGGTGCCCGGACGTGCCCGACGAACGGTTGCCCACCGAGGGACCCCTCCTCAGCATCGTCGTGCCGGTCTACCGCCCTTCCATCTGGTACTTCCGGGAGTGCGTGCTCTCGGTGGTCAATCAGAGCTACCAACGATGGGAGCTCTGCCTCTGCGACGACGGTTCGGGTGACCCGGACCTGACCCAGGCCATGCGGGAATTTGCCGAAGCTGACCCCCGCATCAAGGTGCTGGCCCTCGAGGAGAACGGCGGGATCTCCCGGGCGACCAACGAGGCCCTGCGGACCGCTACTGGCGAGTTCATAGTCCTGCTCGATCATGACGACGTCCTCGACGTGGACGCCCTGGCCGAGGTGGCCGCCGCCACCGGTGACGACATCGACGTCATCTACTCGGACGAGGACAAGTTGGACGAGCTGGACCGGCCGTTCATGCCCCATTTCAAGCCGGATTGGGACCCCGATCTCCTGCTGGCCTATCCCTACCTCGGCCACATCACGGTGATCAGGCGCGAGTTGTTGCAGCGCATCGGAGGGTTCCGCACCGAGTTCGACGGCAGCCAGGACTACGACGTCATGCTCCGGGCCACCGAACAGGCACGACGGGTGGTGCACATCCCCAAGGTGCTGTATCACTGGCGGGTGGTGGCCGGCTCGGCCGCCGGGGACCAGGACGCGAAGCCGTGGGCCCATCTGGCCAGCCGCCGGGTCGTGGAGGACGCCCTCGCCCGGCGCGGTATCGACGGTGAGGTGGTGCCGGGCCCATTCCAGGGCGCCTATCACGTCCGCCGTCGGGTACACGGGGCTCCGACAGTGAGCGTCATCATTCCATTCCGCGATCAGGCGGCCCTGACCATGTCCTGTCTCGAATCGCTGGACGTGGCACCGGGCCACGAGATCAGCGAGATCGTGTTCGTCGACAACGGGAGCACCGAGCCGGAGACGCGGGCCCTCCGCGCCATGCTGGAACGTCGCCCGGCCACCAGGGTCATCGACTACCCCGGGGCGTTCAACTGGGCGGCCATCAACAACGCCGCCGCGGCGACGTGTACCACCGACATGTTGCTGTTCCTCAACAACGACATAGAAGCCAGCTCTGAAGGCTGGCTCCATGCCCTGGTGGAGCTGGGGCAGCGTTCCGAGGTCGGTGCAGTCGGTGCCCGGCTGATCTACCCGGACGGGAAGCTGCAGCATGCCGGGGTGGTGCTCGGGCTGGGTGGCGTGGCCAGTCATCTCTTCATCGGCATGCCCAAGGGAGAGCGGGGCTACTTTGCCTGGGATCGGGTGGTACGTGGTTACAGCGCGGTGACCGCTGCCTGCATGCTGGTGCGCCGAGAGGTGTTCGAGGAGATGGGGGGCTTCGACGAGGCGTTCGCCGTCGGCTTCAACGATGTCGACTTCTGCATCCGGCTGGGGAAGGCCGGCTATCGATTGCTCTACACGCCTCATGCAGAACTGACCCACTACGAGTCGGTCAGCCGAGGGCTGTCCGGCTACTACCGGGACTACCAGGAGTTCCTGGTCCGATGGACCGAACTACTGCGGGAGGGCGACCCCTTCTACAATTGCAATCTCGGTCGGCTCGACCCCTGGTGCCCTCTCCGGCCGCCCGGGGAGGACGAGAGGTGGCTGGCCCTGGTCGGAGGCTTGGTGCAGTCGACAGCGACCGAAGTGGAAGACGTGGGACCTGGCGACCCGCTCGAAACAGCGGACAGTGTCGCCGTGGCTGTGAACCCAGCCCCTGTCGTAACCGGTGCCGCCGTGGCCAACGTCTGAGCGTTTGTCGATTCTCCTCGGGTCTTCTCGAGAAGCCGTCCTCAGTCCGGTCGGCGGGCCTCCGGACCCACCTGGGTGTCGAGGGTCAGACATTGGCGCAACGCAGCGATGACCGCCGATGCGGTGAACTCGGTCGAACTGTGCCGACGGGCATCCTGACGCAGCTCCGACACCAACTGTCGGTCGACGGAGAGCTGGCGGAGGATGTCGGCGAGGGACTTCGCATCACCCGGCGGCACGAAGACGGCGGCGTCGCCAAGCAGACGTCGTTGCGGAGCGGTGTCCGAAGTGACGATGGCGCACCCGGCCGCGGCGCCCTGGTAGACCTTGTTGGGGACCACTCGCAGCGCCTTTGGGCCCGTTCCAAAGATTCCGAGGCAGACGTCGTGAGCAGCCACGAGCGTCGGGAGCTCGTCCGGTCCCACCCAATCCACCCAGGTGACATGGCTGTTGGCCCCCGCCAGCTCACGGGCCAACTCCCAGTCCTGCCCCTGGCCGATCATGGTGGCCTCGATATCGTCCGACTCGGCCAGCTGCCCGAGCACCTCACCGATCACCGGCGCGCCCTGCAAGGGGGTGAAGAGCCCGAAGAACACAACCCGCAGTGGGGCAGTCGCCAGAGGCACGCGCGCAACGCCCTGCCCGCCGGCGTCGAACCATTCGCTCGAGGCGCCGACGGGCACGACCACACCTTTGTGCTGCTGGGCACGAGGCAGGTTGGCGGCGTGCTCAGCCGCGTCCACCATGACGACATCGGCGCAGCGGATGGCCATGGAGTCGAGCAGCTCCAACAATCTCAGTTTCCACCGCGAATCGATACCTCGATCGCGGGCGGTGTCGGCCGCGAATATGAGCAGGTCCAAGACGATGGTGTTGCGTGGAAAGAGGGCCCGGGCCACGAGGACATCGAAATGCCCGAGATACCCCACGACCACTGCATCCCAGCGACCGTTGCCACCAGCACGGCGGGCCTGCCGGATGATCTTCCGCCAGCTTCCAAGGATCCGGGGCACCATCCGGAATGCCAACCACGGCCTCTGGAGCATCGCCACCCGCTCAGCGGTGCTGAAGCCCACTGGCGCGTTGGCCTCGATGACTTCGTCGCCATTTGCCCGCAGGCCTTCGAAGATGATGCCAACTCGCGGGTGCTTGGTGATGTCGTAGGTTCCAAAGCCGAGGATGCGCACCGCTACTCCCGTCGTCGGTCCGGTCGTCACCGACGTGCACAGGTTACGGTGCCAGCTCGGGAGGAGGGGGCGCTACTGCGCCCTCCCTGGATGGCGCCGGTGCCGTCTCGAACCCATGAGGATGAATCGATGCCCCAGGCAAGATGAAAGAGGCCCACATGGCCCACAGGTATCGATCTGACCCGATGAGGTGCATGCGGTTGCCCTCCGGCGGTTGGCCGGTCCAAGATACCCCCGTTACGATGTCGCCTCGGTGACGGATGCCGATGCAGGTCCCGGTGCAGATGAGACGGGCGCGGGTTCGGCTAAGCGGCAAACCAACCTTCTGCGCGCCGGCGCCGGCGCGGTCCTTGTGCTGGTGGCCGTTGGCGCCGCGTCCTATGCCATCTATCGGGAGCGTGGACCGTTTGCCGATGCACTGAAGAGCATCGGAGCGGGGTCGATCGCTGCCAGCTTTGCGTGCGGCCTCGCCGGTGTGGCAGCCACCTTTCCGGTCTGGCGTGAGGTCCTGAGCGGACTCGGAGTCGACATGCCATGGGGAATCGGTTCCCGGGTCTTCTTCGTCAGCCAGTTGGGCAAGTACGTTCCCGGATCGGTGTGGCCGGTGATCATGCAGATGGAAGCAGGCAGGGCCCGGGGCGCCAGCCGCCGTACCATGCTGGCGGCGAACCTGATCATGCTGGCCATGACCTGCTGCATCGGGCTGTTGATCGCGTGCATCTTCCTTCCGGCCTACGACACCCATGTGCTGGCTCACTACTGGTGGGTCCTCCTCGCTCTGCCGTTCTTGCTGGCCCTGCTCCACCCCAGAGCCCTGCCGGGTCTGATCGATCGGGTGTTCGCACTCGTCCACCGCCCTCCGTTGAACGAGCACCTCGCGGTCCGTCCGGCAGCACGCGCATCGTGCTGGTCGGTGGTGAGCTGGGCACTACTCGGGATCCAGTTGGGAATACTGAGCAACGGTGTCGCCCACCATGGGATCTCCACCTACCTCCTGAGCATCGGGGCTGTGGCTCTGGCCGTTCCTCTCGGGGTGCTGTTCATCCCGGCCCCGGCGGGGGCCGGGATACGCGACGTGGTGCTGGCATTGGTGCTCAGCATCATGCTGGCCCCCGGCCAAGCACTGGCGGTGGTCGTCGCTTCGCGGGTCCTGCTCATCGGTTGCGACCTGGCCCTGGCCGGCGCGTCGATGGTCGCCCGGCGGTGGACGGCGGTGCCGGCCAGCTGACGGTGCCGGACCCGAAGTCGGCTCTCCTGCTGCAACGTCGGTCTGGCGGACGCGGTCATCGGTTTCCTCGCCTATCCTCATGACGTGCTTTCGCGGATCGACACGGCGACCGAATGCAGCATCTGTACGGAGGCGGTCAGCGAGACTGCCAAGTTGGCCGTGACCGACTCCCTCTAGTAGCAGGTAGGAAAGCACTCGATGGCGGGACACAGCAGGCAGAACCGGGGTGCTTCGCAGCCAAGCACCTTGATCCGGCGGTTTTCCGCCGTTCCGACCACGCTGTGGTTGATCACCGCGTTGTGGGCAGCACTCCTCCTCGGTGCAAGTGTCCTGTGGCCTATGGCGTACGGCTACGACGAACCCCAGAACATCGACATGGCCTACGTGTACTCGGCCAATCCGTTCCACTTCTTCGGACCGGGTCAGCTGTCGATGACCGAGGCGAGCGTCGGGATGCAAGGCCAGATGCCGACCTACCCGTTCGTACTGCGGCTCGCCGATGCACCGATCCTGCCCCGTAGCGAACGTCCGACCTTCGCCCAGCTTGGTGGCCATACCTTTTCCCAGGGCGGCCAGCCGAACCAGATGGTGCAGCACCCGCCCCTCTACTACTGGCTGGAGGCAGCCGTACTTCGGGTGCCGGGGGTGTCGCATCTGTCATGGGACCTCCAGGTGTGGCTGATGCGCCTGGGCAGCGTCCTGATGATGCTGCCTCTCCCCGTACTGTGCTGGGCCGCCACCCGCCGGCTCCTGATCGGTCGTCAACAGGCGGAGAACCCCTCGGATAGTGCGACGCCGGAAGGCGTCGTGACGAATGACAACGTATCGAGGCTGGCGGTGTTGGCCGCCGTCATCCCGTTGACCGTGCCGAACCTGATACGGGACGGGTCGTCGGTCACCAACGACACGCTGTTGGTGCTCACCACCTCGGTGTTGCTGTACCTGTTGAGTCGCGTGCTCACCGGTGACCTGACGAGACGGACGGCCGTGTGGGTGGCGGTGAGCCTGGCCGCGGCCTTGTGGACGAAGGGCCTGGCCCTCGTCCTGCCCCCCATCGTGCTCGCGGCGTATCTCGTCGGGTGGTGGCGGTGGCCGAACCCGGCGTCACGAATGCGAACGCTCTGGCCTCCGTTGGCCATCGCGGCCGCCGGCGGGGTCGTCGGCGGCTTGTGGTGGCTGCGGAATCTGATCGACTACGGCACCGTCCAGGTCAACGGATTCGGGCCGGGGTACAACCGCGTGCTGTACGGTCCGCCGGACAATGTCGGCACGTTCACCCATTTCGTCCCCTCGTTCATCTCCGGATTCGTCATGCGGATCTGGGGCGGCGTCGGGTTGCCCGATACCCCGTCACCTGGCCCGTTCATCATCTACGGCTGGTTCTTCGTGGTCCTGCTCGGAATTGTGGCTGCCCTTCTCGTCAAGGGGAATGCGGGCGGCCGGCTGCGGGGCCTTGTGCTCATCTCTGCACCGGTCCTCACAGTCTTGGTGGTTGCAGACGGCTCCTTCAGCACCTACGAACACTGGTCGAACGCGCTCGCCGGTGTGCAGGGCCGTTACCTGTACGACGCACTGGTGGCCGTGGCCGCGCTGGCGACCATCGGATGGATCCAGATGACCCACCGTCGAGTCCATGCCGTATTCATCCCTGTCGTGCTGGTGGGAGCCATCCTGACCAACGCCACGGTCTGGAACATGATCCTTCGCAGCTGGTACGAGCCCCTTAGAGGTGCTGGTCCGGTGGCCGGCATGAAGACGGCGATCCATGCCCTGTTGCGATGGTCACCGTTGCCATCAGCCGTCACGCTGCTGTTGGTGATCCTGGCTCCGGCGGCATTGAGCCTGGTCACTGTCGTCGCCACCATCCGGGACGCCCGACAGCTACATCGCACGCTGGGCCGTGACGCAGAACCGGCCGGCGTGCCGGATCCGGTGGTGGTCTGAAGCCCGCTCAGTCGGGCGGTAGCTCCGCCACCACGGGTGCCTCACGGCAGAAGAGCTCGCGTTTGTGGAGTTCGAGAGAGTTCTCGATGAGCACCCGGTTGATGCGGATCAGGTCGGCAATGACGCCCAGGGCCAGCGAGAGGAAAGCCGCGAACATCAGTACGCTGCCCACGACCAGGGACTGGATGTGGCGGGTGCCGCCGGAGTTGGCCGTGAAGAAGTAGAGGATCAAGAACCGGACAAAAGGAATCAGAGCGGCCGCAAAGAGCACAGCGGCCGCCGTAATGAAGATGGTCATCGGCCTGTACATGATGTAGGCGCGGATAATGGTGATGGCGGACTTCCAGACGTGCTCGCCCATGCGCTTGAACAAACGTGACTCGCGGGTCTTCGGATTGGTCTCAACCGGAATGCTGGTGATGGCCAGGTGCTTGTTGCCGGCCTGGATGATCGTCTCCATGGAGTAGCTGAACCGGGTCACCGTATTGAGCCGGATCAACGCTTCGCGTGAGTAGGCCCGGAAGCCACTGGCGGCATCCGGCATGTCGGTGTCTGCCGCGATGCTCACCACCCGGCTGCCCACCCTCTGGAGCCGCTTCTTGAGCGGCGAGAAGTGCTCGATGGTGTCGGTCTGGCGATCCGCGATCACGATGTCCGCCCGACCATCGAGGATCGGTTTGATCAGGTCCGGTATCCGTTCACTCGGGTATTGATTGTCGCCGTCGGTGTTGACGACAATGTCGGCGCCCATCTCGAGTGCCTTGTGGACGCCATCGTGAAACGACTGGCCGAGGCCCATATTGCGGGTGTGGCGGACGACATGATGGACGCCGAGGCGTCGCGCCACCTCGATGGTGTCGTCCTGCGATCCGTCGTCGATGACCAGAAACTCGACACTGTCCACCCCGGGGATGTGGCGCGGCATCCTCTCAAAGACCAGTGGCAGGGTGGCCTCCTCGTTGAGGCAGGGTACCTGGATGATCAGCTTCACGGTCGAGACGCTACAGGTGCGCGCACGCGCGACGGCGGGCCGGGCAGAACGCTCTTGCGGGGGGACACTGCCAGCGAAGGTTAGTACACCGCGACCAGCCGGTATGGAGGCGCCGGACCCGGACACACGTCCTGCGTGGCCTCCGAAGGCGGCGATCCGGGCCCTCTCCCGACGACGCCTGGTCCGACCACCTTTTGGCCGTCAGCCCCGGCAATCCCCTTGGTGACCGGTGGCGGCCTTTCGGGTCGCGCTTCCGGTCTCGCCGGTGAGCGCGGTCTGGCGTTGCCCGGGGCTGGTTGACCTACCATGCACCGATGACCTTCTGTCATGGTGGAGACAAGTGGCCAGGGCCGGTGCGCCCTTTGGTGCGGGCGGTCCCGCGACGCGCCTTCGGACGGGCGATGCAGGGCCGGTGGCGGGCAGGGCCCTCGTGACCCCCGGGCTGAGGGCTCCGGTGGTGCGTTCCCTCGA
>JADGOF010000432.1 GCA_017883105.1 Acidimicrobiales bacterium | reverse complement strand
CGGAGCAGGCTGGTCTTGCCGGCCCCGTTCGGTCCTTCGACCAGCACCGACTCCCCGTCGGCGACCTCGAGGTCGACGCCGGCGAGCAGGGGGAACCGTCCGGACAACGCGACAGCGTTGCGGAGGGAAATCGCGGAGGGAGGAGGGGCTGGAGGGGCCATAGCCGTCCCTCCATGCTACGAGGGCCGGGGTTCAGGAGCCAGGCGGGGCCGGGGGCCTCTCGGAGGTTTGGGTCATGCCGGCCGGGTCGGTCCCTGGCCGGCCGGGTGCATGTGGGCGATCAGCTGGTCGACAGGCGGTCGAGGTGCAGGTCACGCAGCCAA
Source organism: Acidimicrobiales bacterium (assembly GCA_017883105.1). Classification (GTDB taxonomy): domain Bacteria; phylum Actinomycetota; class Acidimicrobiia; order Acidimicrobiales; family RAAP-2; genus Bog-756. The sequence continues at coordinate 2,497 of JADGOF010000432.1, read as the reverse complement.
TTGGAGATGTGGGCCGAGATGACGTCGACATTGCCGGTCACCAGGAGGAGCCCGAAGGCGACCAACACCACTCCCCCGATCAGGTCGACCAGCTGCAATCGGCTCCGGACCCGGGCCAGCAGGTCGGTCATCCGGCCGAAGGCCAGGCCACTGAGGAGGAACGGGACCCCGAGACCGAGCGAGTAGGCCATCAACAGGGCGATTCCTCCGGTGGGTGACCCCCCGGTTCCCGCGGCCAGCGCCAGCACACTGCCCAGGACCGGGCCGATGCAAGGCGTCCAGGCGAAGGCGAAAGCCATGCCCATCACCGGGGGGGCCCAGGCCCCGAGCACCGAAGGCCGCACCACGAAGCGACGCTCGCCGGCCAACGCCATGGGGAGGGAGGCGCCGGAGGCCATGGCTACCAGCACCGCCCCGAACACCACGATCAGGATGCCGGACACGGTCTCCAGCACGCGCTGGTGGGTGAGGAACAGCTTGCCCAGCGCCGATGCCGAGGCCCCGAGGATGGTAAAGATCACGGTGAATCCGGCGATGAAGGCCAAGATCCCCCGGAGCAGTCGGCCACGTTCCCGACGGAACTGGTCAGGGGTAGGGCCGCTGGACCCCTCGGCGGGGTCGCCCGCCGCGTGGTCTGTTGATGCGACCGATGCCCCCACCAGCGCCGGCGTCGGGCGAAGGGCGCCCAGCTCCGCGGCGGACAGGCCGGACACCATCGAGAGGTAGGCCGGCACCAGGGGAAGTACGCAGGGCGACAGGAAGGAGAGCATCCCGGCGCCGAAGGCAACCAGCAGGCCGAGCGGATCGGCGTGGATCGCCGCCAGGACGGCCATGGTCGCCCGTCAGCCCAGCCGGCTCTTCACCAGCGCCAGGTCGGCCTCCACCATCATCTGCACGAGGGCGGGGAACTCGACATCCCGGTGCCAACCAAGGGTCTTCTCCGCCTTGGTGGGATCCCCGACGAGGAGGTCCACCTCGGCCGGACGGAGAAAGCGCTCGTCGATGACCACGTGCTTCTCCCAGTCGAGATCGACCGCGGCAAACGACAGCTGAACCAGCTCCTTGACCGAATGGGTCTCGCCGGTGGCGACCACGAAGTCGTCGGGATGGTCCTGCTGGAGCATCAGCCACATCGCCCGCACGTAGTCGGCGGCGAATCCCCAGTCCCGCTGGGCATCGAGATTGCCGAGGGCGAGCTTGTCGTCGATGCCCGCCTTGATCCGGGCCACCCCGTGGGTCACCTTGCGGGTCACGAACTCGAGGCCACGCCGGGGGGACTCGTGGTTGAAGAGAATGCCCGACGAGGCATGAAGGTCGTAGCTCTCGCGGTAATTGACGGTGATCCAGTGGCCGTAGACCTTGGCCACCCCGTAGGGGCTGCGGGGATAGAAGGGTGTGCTCTCCACCTGGGGGACCTCGAGGACCTTGCCGAACATCTCGGAGGAACTGGCCTGGTAGAAGCGGATCTCCGGGTCGACGGTCCGGATGGCGTCGAGCACCCGGGTCACCCCGAGGGCGGTCGTCTCACCGGTGAGCACCGGTTGGTTCCACGACGTCTGCACGAAGGACTGGGCGGCCAGGTTGTAGACCTCGGAGGGGCGGTTGTCGCGCAGGATGTTGATCATCGACACTTCGTCCAGCAGGTCGCCGGCCACCAGGGTGATCCGGTCCTGGATGTGGGCGATGCGCTCGAAGTTGAGGGTGCTCGACCGCCGCACCATTCCGCACACCTCGTAGCCCTGATCGAGCAGGAACTCGGCCAAATAGGAGCCATCCTGGCCGGTGACGCCGGTGATCAGTGCTCGTTTCGCCATACTGTCGGTCTCCTCGGGGTCAGCGTGTTTCGTGGTCGGACGTGATCTGCCAGGCCGGCGGCCTCTTCTCGATGAAGGCCGCGATCCCTTCCGCCGCTTCGGCCGTCTGGCTGGTGACGGTCAACATGGCGTGCAGGTAGGGCAGAGCCTCTGCGGCCGCCGAATCCAGCACAGCGTAGAACGAATCGCGGCCCAACCTCATCACACCGGGTGGCTTGGACGTGAGCACGGCGGTCATGGTGGCGACCTCGACGTCCAGTTGGTCGTGGGGGACCAATCGGGTGACGAAGCCGATCCGTTCGGCTTCCTCGGCTCCGACTACCCGGGAGGTGAGCATGAGCTCGAGTGCCTTCTTGGGCGGCATCGACCGCAGCATGGGAACCGTCACCATATAGGGCCAGAGCCCGACATTGAGCTCGGGCGCACCGAACCGGGCCCGATCGGAGGCGATGACCATGTCACAGGCCAGAGCCAACCCGAACCCACCGGCCATGGCCCAGCCCTGCACCCGGGCGATGGTCGGCTTCCCCAGATGCCACATCTCCTCGAAGAGCTGGGCCAGCCAGCCCCGGGCCAGGTGGTGGTTGGCGTACTCATCGGTCACCGCCGCCGTGTCGCGGGGCACCATCCCCGACAGGTCGGCCCCGGCGCAGAAGGCCTTGTCACCGCTTCCGGCCAGCACC
>JADGOF010000431.1 GCA_017883105.1 Acidimicrobiales bacterium | reverse complement strand
CGGCGATGCCGGGATCGGACTCGGCGACATCCAGGCGGCGTGGGTCGGGAACTGCGCCGCCGGAATCGTGACCGGCCAGGAGTCGATCCGAGGCCAGGTCATCCTGCGCCCGATCGGACTGGAGCGAATCCCGATCGTCAACGTCGAGAACGCTTGTGCATCGGGATCCACCGCCTTCAACCAAGCCTGCGCCATGGTGACCGCCGGGTTCTATGACGTCGTTCTCGCACTCGGCGTCGAGAAGCTCACGCATCCTGACAAAGCCCGCAGCTTCGCCGCCTTCGCAGGCGCCGTCGACCAGGAGGAGCTCCAGCAGATGTTGGCCGACCTCGAGGCGGCCGGACAAGGAGGTGGAGGCGGAGGCGCGGCTGGCGAGAGCCGGTCTATGTTCATGGACGTGTACGCCTTGGCCACGCGCGCTCACATGGCCCGCTACGGCACCACCGCGGCCCAGTTGGCAGCAGTCGCGGCCAAGAGTTCTTTCCACGGCAGCCTCAACCCGCGTGCCCAGTACCGCGAGGTCCTGACCGTCGAGGAGGTGCTCGGCGCCCGGATGGTGGTGCCACCGTTGACGCTTCCGATGTGTGCACCCATCGGGGACGGGGCGGCGGCGGTGGTGGTGGTGAGCGAGGGTAAGGCAGCTGAGCTCGGCATCCCCACACCGGTCCGGGTGGGCTCGAGCGTGCTCCATTCCGGGTGGGAGCACGGCCCCGACGAGCCAGGGACGGTTGAGCTGTGCGCGTCAGAAGCGTACGAAGAGGCGGGACTGGGACCAGACGAGCTTTCGCTCGTCGAGTGCCACGACGCCACGGTGATGGGTGAGATCTTGGCCTGTGAGGCGCTCGAGCTCTGTGCGAAGGGTGAAGGCGGAAAGCTGGCCGAATCCGGTGAGACGCGCCTCGGAGGTCGCGTGCCCGTGAACACCTCGGGGGGACTCGTCCGCAAGGGGCATCCGGTGGGGGCCACTGGCGTGGCCCAGATCGTCGAACTCACGGAGCAGCTCCGGGGTCGATGCGGCACCCGCCAAGTGGAGCGAGCCAATGTCGCGCTGGCCCAGAACGGCGGTGGCAAGAGCGGCAACGAGGCGGCTGCGATGTGCGTGACGATTCTTCGGCGCTAACCGGCGATCCCGCCCGATCTGCGGGGGGGGCGCCACCGAGACGGGAGGACTGGGTGCGAGAGCGCAACGAATCGGTATTCGTGGACCTCGTGGAGGTCCGGGCCGAGCAGCACCCCGACCTCGACGTCGTGACCTTCGAGCATCTGAGTCTCGACGGATTGGCGACGTCCGACGAGGTGCGCACCTACTCCGACCTGTACGAGAACGGCCTGAGGATCGCCACCGCCCTGAAGGGGCTCGGCCTCTGCCCCGGAGACCGGTTCGCGCTCATGATGCGGAACCACCCCGAGTTCGTCGAGACCATGGTCGCCGCCTCGGCGTCCGGCACCGTATTCGTGCCAGTCGACCCACGCACTCGGGCCGACAAGCTCGCCTACATGCTCGCGAATTCCGGCAGCCGGGGCATCATCTGCGCCGACTACACCCTCGAGGAGGTCACGAAGGCTCGGGCCATGGTCCCCGGTGTGGAGTGGGTACTGGCATTGGAAACCGGGGAGGGGCCCGAGGCCGTCGATCTCGGGGACGTTTCGGGCGTCGAGTCCATGAGATCGGTGCTCGAAGGGCCGGTTCCTTCGACGACCGCGCGCTCAGCGGCTCCCGATGACGCCCTCCAGATCACATACACGTCAGGAACGACGGGTGATCCCAAGGGGGTCGTGGCCTCGAACGCCCGCTTCGTCGGTGCTGGCATGCTGGGCCTTCTCTTCGACTACCAGTCCGAGGAGCGTCCGTACACGGGGCTGTCGATGACCCATTCCAACGCGCTGTCGGTCACCCTCCTCCCATCGCTCGTATTGGGCCTGCGAGCGGTCATGAGCCGGAAGTTCACCAAGTCGAAACTTTGGGATGTGCTCCGCCACTACCGGTGCACGACCTTCTCCCTGGTGGGAGGCATGGCAACGGCAATATACAGCGAGCCCACCCGGCCCGGTGACGGTGACAACCCGGTGCGGATGGTCGTGAGCGGCGGAATGCCCGCAGCCATCTGGGAAGCCTTCGAACGCCGCTTCGGCCTCCGAGTCTTGGAGTTTTACGGGGCCGTGGACGGAGGCGGCATGGCGTACAAGCCGATCGGACAGGGCCCGCCGGGCTCGATCGGCAAGCCCATCGGGACCGTTGATATGCGGATCCTCGACGAGGACGCACGGGAGTGTCCACCCGGAGTGATCGGCGAGATCTGTTGCCGCCCAAATGACGGCAGCCCCGCCACGGTCCCCTACTTCAGGGACCCGTTGGCCTCGACCCACAAGGTCCGGGACGGTTGGATCCGCAGCGGTGACATGGGCCACGCCAATGCCGACGGCTGGCTCTTCTTCGATTACCGCTCAGGTGGCGGGATTCGCCGTAACGGCGACTTCATCAGCTCGGGGTTCGTCGAGCGGGTGATCGCCGAGCACCCGCAGGTGGACGACGTCTTCGTCTACGGAGTTCCGATCCCGGGTGGCACGCCCGGAGAGAAGGATGTCGTGGCCGCGATCGTGCCGGTCACTGAGACGACGTTCGACGCGGAGTCGGTGTTCGGCGCCTGCCATCTCGCGCTGGAGCCGAACTTCGTTCCCACCTACCTCCAGCTCGTCGAGGAGATCCCGAAGACCCCGTCGGAGAAGCCACAGGAGCGCCTGCTCCTTGAGCGCTTCGACGCGCAGGCAGCCAACGTGTTCACCGCGGCGCACGGCTGAGAGGGAAACCGGCTCCTCCGGTTTCAGCGG
>JADGOF010000430.1 GCA_017883105.1 Acidimicrobiales bacterium | reverse complement strand
CCGGACAGTGCCTCGAGGAATTCGACATCCTCAAGCAGGTTCTCGTCACCTCCGGCTAGTGGCCACCTGATGGCAAATACCTCAGATGAGGCCCGCCGGCCCACACCCATGCTGTTTTCCAACCAAGTCATCGCAGCCGTTTAGGACCCCGCAGTCGCCGTCGACCTTGAACACACACAAGGTCGCACCATTTGGCGAAAGATCAGATCAAGTGGCTCACCAATCGGGATCCGGCCACTCCGCCATCGCCAGACGGTCTGATCTTAGCGAGGGGCGCCTCTGACCGCCGGTTTGCTGCGTGCCGCATACTGCCCGACGCCGAGAGTGCTTGCGGACCGCGAGCGCACGCGTTGGTGCCGATATGCGCTGCGGCCAGCATGGCGACGGCCATCGTTCTGGCGCGTCGTTCTGTTCCTCCTCGACGACGCAATACGCCGACTCGGTGTGGTCGCCAGATCCTCGACCCTGGGCGCCAGCAGGTATCTGCCGGCGCCCGGACTGCCGGGATGGTCAGCGGGCAGCGCCAGCGATGTAGGTGGCATGGCGGTCCAGGGACACCCGAGCCCGGTCGTAACGCATCGTGGTCCGTGGGTCAGCATGTGAGGCAGCTTCTTGCACGTCGCGCAGCGGCACCCCAGCATCAAGAGCTGCCGTAATGAATGCGTGGCGCAACGTATGCGGGCCAATCGGCTTGGTGATCTCCGCACGGCGAGCGACCCGCCGAACGACCCGGCTGGCCCCGTGACGATCAAGACGTCGACTGTCCGCCGTGACGAAGATCGGACCGCTGTCACGTTCTCCGATGGCCAGATCGACTGCCCGGGCAGTACGAGGTGCCATCGGGATGGTGACGGTCTTCCCGCCCTTGCGAAGGATGGTGAGTGTCCGATGACCCCGCTCGAGGCCCAGGGCCTCGATGTCGGCCCCGATCGCTTCGGAGACCCGTAGCCCGTTGAGCAGCAGTGATACCAGTGCATGCTCGGCTACGGGCCCGAGCCCGGCGGCAACGAGCAACGCTCCTACTTCGTTTCGGTCCAGGCCGATGGCGTGGGATTCGTAATCGATCCGAGGTCGACGGACGTGAACCGCCGGAGAGTGGGCGATGAGGCCTTCCTCCTCGGCATAGCGGTAGAAGCCGGTCACAGTGCACAGTCGGCGACCGACGGTGGCCGTTGCCCGACCCCGAGCTTCCAGCTCCCGTCCGTAGGCCTCGATGTCGCTTCGCCGGACCTCGAAGAGACCCAGGTGGCGCTCATCGCAGAATGCCAAGAACTGACGAAGATCCAGCGCATAGGCATCGCGGGTGAGCCCTCGGTAGCCGCCGAGGAACCCGGCAAGGGCTACGTGTTCAGGACCGGCAAGCTCCGGGTCGTAGACGACAATGGCTGTCGATGTGGTGGTCATGGGATACCTCCCGAGTCGATGGGACTCGGGGGACGAGGCGACCGGGCCCCAGATGGATGAGATCACCAGCGTAGTTCTGGCGCGTTGGCCGGCACCCGAGCGGGCGCGGTCGCCGGCACCCGCAACACCGGCTGCCGGACGCGGTTCTCAATGCCTTGACGGCCTCCGTGCTTGCTCCTGTTGCTGCGCCCGGAACCAGGCACCTCGGGGACGCGGTTTACACGAGTAGATGTTGGAGGAATGGGGTTCGACAGTCAGCCGCAACGACCGTCCGCTCTGCGGCGGCGCCGGGTCGTCCACTACTCGGGGATGATCTCCGCCACTTCGTCGAGGTTGGTTGCTTCGGCCTCCTTGAGCTCCTCCCACACGCCCGAGTTCGATTCGAGGGGCCTGGGTAGGAAGATCGCCGGCAAGATGGCGAACGCGCACACGCCGAACGACCACCAGAAGGAGGTGGCGAAGGCGTCGGCCAACCGGTTGGCCAAGGCGAGCGGCAGCGGGTGGCTCCGCACCGCGCCCAGGCTGGGGGTTTTGCCGGGGAACTGGTGGGTGATGGCGTTCTGTAGCACTACCGCAAACACTGCCACGCCGATCGAACCGCCGACCTGGCGGATGATATTGGTGGCGGTACTGGCGCGGGGCACCTGCTCGAACGACAGCCCCAGGTAGGCCGCGGCGAACACCGGCATCATGCCAAAGCCAAGACCGATACCCCGCACGAACAGCGCGCAGGCCAGGAAGGCGTAGCTGGTGGACCCCGATACCTGGGTGTAGGCCAGTGTGCCCAGCGCCAGCAGGGCCATACCGATGGGCACCGTCCGCCGGGTGCCGTAGCGGTCGGCCATCTTGGCCGACCGCTTCATGACCAGTGCCGCACCGATGCCCTGGGGCGCCATGAGCAGCCCGGCCTTCCAGGCCGACTCGCCGCGCACGATCTGGTAGTAGAGCGGCAGTAGGAACATGGTGCCGTAGAGGGTGGTCCCGACCAGAAAGATGCAGACCGTGGCCACGGAGAAGTTGAAGCGCTTGAACAGGCGTAGGTCGAGCAGGGGTTCGGGGGCCCGCAGCGAGCGGATGACGAACCCGAGGATCAGCAGGACGGACAGCAGCAGGCTGACCTGAACGCTGCCAGAAGAAAATCCGCCGTCGCTCCCCACCTCGGAGAGGCCGTAGACCAACAGGGCCAGGCCCGGCGCGAGCAGTAAGAACCCGATCGCGTCGAGCCGGTGGGTGCGGTCGTTTGGAGTGGTGGGCAGGAGGCGGAAGGACAGGATCAACGCCACGATGCCGATCGGGACGTTGATGAAGAAGATCCAGCGCCACGAGAAGTTGGAGACAATAAGAGCTTCAGCGGATAGGCGAGTCAGTCCAGACACCGCAGCGACCCGAAAGCGACGATTCGGCCTCGTGACCAGGGTGAACGTGCGGACCACTGAA
>JADGOF010000429.1 GCA_017883105.1 Acidimicrobiales bacterium | reverse complement strand
TGTGCCGTCCTCTACCTCGCGTCGGACGCCTCCTCGTGGGTCACGGGCAAGGTCTTCGAGGTCGACGGGGGCGCAGAGTCTCCCGCCATCGTGGTCCCGACTCCGGGCCTCGAGCCCACTCCGAAGGACGGACCCGTGCCGTGACGGACGATGGCCCACTGCCCACGGGTGGCCCGATGACCGGGCTCTCGCATGTACAGCTGTCGGTGTCGGACGTGGCGGCCAGCGCCGAGTGGTACACCGCCGCCCTAGGGCTCGAGAGCTATGCCGCGGATCCGGACATCGGTTATGTCGCCCTCCGGCACCGGGTCGCCCGGGTGGTGTTCGTGCTCACAGCCCGGGGGAGAGCGGAGCCACCCACCGGAATCGCCGTCCCGGCCGGCGAGAGTGCCCCTCAGCCGGCCGGCGGGAGCCTCGACCATCTGGCCTTCGCCGTGCCCGACGGCGCCGACCTCGAAGAGTGGGCCGGGCACCTCACCCGGATCGGCATCGACCACCCCGGCGTGGTGTCGGAGAACGGTCACCCGTCGCTGCAGCAGCGCGACCCGGACGGCATCGCCATCGAGTTGGTCGCCCCTCGGGCCCCGTCGCCTCGTCGACCGCCGGATGCCCCGGCGGCAACCGGTCAGACGGTCGCCCGGTAGGCGGCCACGATCGGCTGGAGTTCACGGGGCGTGGCGCCGTGCATGACCACCCCGTCACAGCCGAAGGCCAGTTGGCCGCGGACCGCCTCGGCGCACTGAATCGCCGTGCCGGTGGCACTGGACGCCAGCCATTCCTCGGGGATGAGGGTGGCGATGTGCTCGAGCTGTTCGGTGGTGGCGTTCGAGTCGATGCCGCCGAGGAACCCCGACACCACCTCATCGGACCGGAACCGCTCGAGCACCGCGGGATCCCAGCGGTTGGTGGTGACCATCAGGTCGCCGTACCCCTGCAGGTAGGTGGCCAGACGGCCGACCGACTTCATCAACCGGCGGTCTTCGTCGATGTGGTCGCCGATGGTGGCGAAGCAGGACCAGACCCGCACCTGGTCGGGATCCCGTCCGGCCTGCTCGGCGGCCTCCTTGACGGTGCGGACGCAGCGTCGGGTGGTCTCCTCGGTGAAGAAGGTGTGCAGGATGACCTCGTCGAAACATCGACCGCCCAGGGCCAGGGAGTTCGGCCCGAAGGCCACCAGGCCGAGCGGCAGGTACTCGTCCATGGCCGCCAGGTAGAGCACGGGGAAGGACCCGGCCGGACCGTCGTGCCCGATGATCGCCTCGCCCCGGAAGAGCCGGCGCATGATGCCGACGAAGTCCTCGATCTGTGCGGTGGTGATCCGGTCGATGCCGTAGGTGTCTTGGATCACCGGGATGCCCCGTCCCAGCCCGAGCACGAAACGGCCACCGGTCAGGCTCTGCATGGTGCGGGCCATCGCCGCGGTGATCATCGGATGTCGGGTGTTGTGGTTGGTGGCCGCGGTGACGATGGCCATCCGCTCGCTGACCGCCCCGGCCGCGCCGGAGAGCACGGCGGCCTCCTTCTTGTCGAACCGTTCGGAGATGAAGACCGACCCCAGGCCCAGCTCCTCAGCCAGACGCACTTCGTCCACGAGATCCCGAGACGAGGCCGCAGGCCCGGCCAGCGTGTAGAAACCGAGTTCGCGGAGCGGAGCCTCCGACTGGTCGGCTGGTCGGTTCGTCACTTCGGCGGCATCGGGCGGCGGCATCGGACGGAACCTACCAACGAATGCCGTTGCTCCGGCGCTGCCGCCTTCAGGTCGTCCGCCGCAGGTCAGCCACGAGACGGCGCTTCGCCACCTTGCCGTAGAGCCCGGCCAGCGCCAGACCCATGGCCCATACCACCACGCCCCAGCAGAAGTAGGAGAACGCGTAGGCGAGCAGGTGCTTGTCGGGTCGCCCGAGGACATGATGGCAGAACCGGTCGACCGGCCAGCGGAGGTAGTTGATGCTGAAGAGCATCAGATAGGGCGCGCCCAGACAGACCCCCCATCGCAACCACGATCGTCGCGCCTTGCACCGCTCCTTCAGGGCGATCGGCCGGTAGGGAAGGAGCACCGACACGAGGTTCCCCACCCCCAACCACATGAACACCACAAAGAGGTCCAACAGCACGGCATGGGGAATGGCCCGCCAACGGTCGAGGACCAACCGGACGGCGACGGATATCAGCACCGTCAGGGGCAGCAACAGGAGGGTCAGTGCGCTGTTCTTGAGGGCCAACTCGCGCATGACCCCGTGCCCGTCTTCGAGCGATGCCGCCACTCGGTCGGCATCGTCGCCAAGTTGGTTGGTGTTGATCACGTCGGCCAGCACCCACGCAGCCACCCCCGTGGCGATCCCCGTCACACGGACGCTGTCTCGCAGACGGGGCTGGTAGTGGGTGTACCCGACGTAGATGGCGGCGATGACCAGGTTGAAGCCGACTCCGACCAGCCACCCCTTTCGCTCGGCGAACGTCCATCGCAGTTCGCCGGCGATCTCGCCGAGCACATGCTTTTCACGAGTGGGACCGTCGGCGGCGGGGAGAGCCGCGGCCGACGGGGAGGATTGGATGACCACCACGTAGTCATCGGTCGCTCTGGAACTCTCCCTGAGTACCACTTCGATCGGAGCACCCTTGGCGCCCCTTCATGCGCCGGAACGGTCCCCGTCAACCGGCACCGCGATCCGTCGGTCAGCTCATGACCGAGACGCCTCCGAACTCGCCGGTCTGGTCGCACACCCGGTGCCTTGACCAGTACCTTTGTGGTGGTCGGGACCGGCGTCGATCCGGTGACCTCACGCTTTTCAGGCGCGCGCTCTACCAACTGAGCTACCCGACCTCGCCTCGGCGAACCGAGGTG
>JADGOF010000428.1 GCA_017883105.1 Acidimicrobiales bacterium | reverse complement strand
CATCCAGGGTCGGGTTACCCCGTCCGCGCTCCAGGTTGGAAACGTACGGCAATGACAGACCTGACTGCTCGGCGACCTCGGACACGATCGTCCTCTCGTCCCGGCCGGGCGCTCGGATCGCCGAGATAAACCCCCAGTTAGTTCACGATATCGATAGGTGTCCCGGCGGGAATGGAGGCCATCTGGGCCAAATCGCTGTCGTGCAGGCGAACGCACCCGTGGGAGATCTGAGCGCCAGTGGTGCTGATGAGTGAGTCGTCGTAGCTGTCGATGGGTCCGTGGATGGCGATGATGGCGTCGCCTGACCCACCCCAGTCAGTGATGGAGTCGGAGTGGGCCGAGGTCACCAGCACGAAGGGGCCGTAGCCGGGGTCAGGGGGAGGCACCTGCATGGTCATGAAGAAGTTCCCAGTCACGGTCGGGTCGTCGGGAGTGCCGATGCCTGCCGGGAATTCGTCGATCTTCTTGCCCGACTGGTACACCTCGAGGTGTCTGGTGGTCAGGTCGATGACGATCCGGTAAGGAGTGGTGGACAGGCTCACATCGGCGGTCGGCACCCAGGCGGTGGACTCGTTTGGACGCTGAGCCAGCCGTACCTCGAGCCACCCGGCCGTTTGAGCGATCACCGGAAGGACCGACGGGTAGCCATACCAACTTCCTGGCACCGTCATGGTCGATGGCGCACTGGGATCGGGTGATCCCGGGATGTCGCCGTGGGTCGTGGCCACGGTCGTCGAAACGGGCACCGCCGGTGCCGTGGTGGTCGTCGTGGTCGTGGTGGTGGTTGATGGGGGAGCGACGACCGCAGTCGCGTGATGCCTGACCGGGGCAGCGGCCTGCTGGGAGGTGCAGGCTGCTGTCAGTACCACCACGGCTGCCACAGCCACAATGGCCTTTCGGGTATTGCCGGACATCCACGCTCCTAGAATCGCACTAGGACCTTGTCGAACCTCTAGCGTAGATGCTCACCGACCCGCTGCGACGGTCGGCACTGCGATACCAGGTCTCAACGATATGCACGGCCGGCACCTGCGCTTGCTGGCCCCTTCGCCTCGGGGACCGGCGAGGATGGTCCAGTGAAAGGAGGACATCGCCGACCGAGGCTCGCCCTCGACATCGCCGTCGTTGCCATGGTGCTCGGAGCGGTAGTGGTGATTGGACTGTTCCTGGCCGGCACCTGGTCGAATGGGGGCAGCTCGCGCCAGCTGGCACGCCCTACCGGTCGCTCTCCTTCCCCGACGACGAAGGTCCCTTCCACGACCACCACCCAGACGTCGCCGCCGTACCCGGTGGCGACCAGTACCGTGCCGCTTTTCGACCCCACACGGGACACTCCGGCGCGGGGGAGCGTGCCCGCCTCCTCGGGTCGGGTGTTGACGACCGACATTTGGCGCCCGGTAAGGCCGACGGGCCCGTTGCCGCTGGTGGTGTTCGCCCACGGGTGGGACAGCGATCCCAACGCCTACGCCACCCTACTTTCCGCCTGGGCGGCGGCCGGCTATCTGGTGGCGGCGCCGGTCTTTCCCGACTCTGCCGACACCCTCCCCGGTACACCGGTGAGCAACTATCCCGAGCAAGCGCAGGACATGTCGTTCGTCATCACCTCGCTCCTGGGGGGTGTGGCCGGCCCGGTTGACGCCTCTCGCATCGCCGTTGCTGGGCACTCCGATGGTGGTACCGATGTGGCTCTGCTGGCCCTGAACCCTGCGTACGCCGACCCTCGGATCAAGGCGTACCTCTCACTCTCCGGTGAGATTCCCGACGGGGTCGACGGGCCGTGGGGAGTACCTACGTCGGGATCGCTGCTGGTGGCCGTGGGCACCGACGACGAGTACGGGCTGCTGCCCAAGGCCACCCTGGTGTACCAGACCGCAGACATGGTGAAGACCATGCTGACGGTGACCGGCGGTGACCATCTGCAGACCTTCGTAGCCGATACGCCGCAGTCCCAAGCGGTGCGGGAAGAGACGGTCCGGTTCCTCCAGGTGGCGCTCGGTTCGGCGCCAGTGACCCCAGCCACCCTCGGTTCGGCACTGGAGCCACCCCCGGACCCGTCGATCGCGGTGACCGTGGGCTCTGGCTGATTGCGGTAGTCGGCGGGATCAGGCGGTAGCGGGCTCTTGCCGCTCCGCCTCGGCATCGGCTTGGAGCAGTAGTCAACCTGCTCGGACAGCGAGAGGCGATCAGACGAACGATGAAGCTCCCAGGTGGTCGTGGCTGTTCGCCACCATTCCTCGAAACCTGGGTAGTCAGCAATGCGATCGTCACCGACATCAAGTAAGGATTCCCCATCCCAAGGAATGACACACAGGCGCGGTTCTTTGGCCCTGAAGGGCAGTAGCTGCTCACCTGTGTATACCGGGCGGAGAAACGCTGTCTCGACCGTGCCGACCTGAGCAGGAAGGTCCTTCCATGGCCTCTTCTCGTTCGGAGATCGCCTTGATCGGACGTGCTTACGTCCCGCGCCAATGCCGAGGCCACTGGTAGGAGCGTCCTCAACCATCATTAGAAACCGAGGAACAAGGGTCGCCCCCTGGGCGAATCTGGACCGATAGGGCGATGTGGATTGAGAATCCTCGTTTTGAATGTGCAGTTGGGTGGCGTTCGATCGAACGAGGCAACTGAGAGCCGTTTCGACCGTGGGATTCCAGAACTCCGGACATAGGCGGCGGGCCGGCCGGCCATGTCTGTTGTCTCGCAACGGTTTTCGCGCATCCTGGATACTCGAAGTACAGCGGCACGTGAGAACAACGCTGTGAGCTTTGGCGGCGCAATCGGCGCCCACGGCCACCTGTCACAACTCGACTTGAGACCCTGCAAGCCGTTGACCTGCAGCGATACAACGCGGCTTGGCCAGATGACG
>JADGOF010000427.1 GCA_017883105.1 Acidimicrobiales bacterium | reverse complement strand
CACCACCCAGTCACTGATCGCCGGGGTGGGCAACGCCTATTCGGACGAGGCGCTGCACCGGGCCAAGCTCTCCCCCTACAAGCGCGCCAACAAGCTCGATGCCGGCGAACTTGCCCGCCTGCACGAGGCGCTGGTGGGGGTGTTGGGTGAGGCGGTCGAACGATCGTCGGGCCTGGCGCTCTCCGAGCTCAAGAGTGACAAGAAGCGGACCATGGAGGTCCACGGTCGAACCGGGCAGGCCTGCCCGGTGTGCGGTGACACCATCGCCCAGGTCTCGTTTGCCACCAAGTCGATGCAGTACTGCCCGACCTGCCAGACCGGGGGGAAGCCGCTGGCCGACCGTCGCCTGTCCCGGCTGCTCAAGTAGCCAGTGGTCCGCGGCGCCCTGGGGATCGACGAAACTGTCGAGATGGAGGATCTCTTCTCCCTCGAGGGCCGGTTCGTCCACTTGATGCCCATGGGCCTCGACCATGTCGACGGGTTGCTGGCTGCTGCCAATGACGACCGCTCCTCGTTCTCCTTCACCCCGGTCCCCCTGGGACCAGCCGACGATGACCGCCTACGTAGAACAGGCGATCGCCAAGCGGGAGGCTGGCGACCAGTACCCGTTCGTCACCTGGAGCGTCGATCAACACCGGATCGTCGGTTCCACCCGCTTCTACGATCTGACGCCGTGGAACTGGTCCCACCTTTTCCCGGGGTCGGAGAGCCTCGAGCGCCACGACCGTCCCGACGTGGCCAGCATCGGGTACACCTGGCTACACCCTTCCGCCCAACGGACACCGATCAACACCGAGGCCAAGCTGTTGATGATGACCCACGCCTTCGAGCAGTGGAGCGCCCGCGCCGTCCGCATCCAGACCGACGCCCGCAATACCCGGTCACGGGCGGCCATCCAACGATTGGGGTGTGCGCTCGACGGGGTGATCCGGGCCGACCGCCCGGCCTCCGACGGTGGGGTGCGGGACACCGCCATCTTCTCCATGCTGCCCGGCGAGTGGCCGCAGCACCGGCAACGCCTCATCGACCGCCTCGCCCGGTAGCCGTCGGGCTACCGGGCGAGCGGCGCCCGATGCCATCCTCGGCCACGACGGGTGGAGCGCGACGAACTCTGGATCACCAGCGAGGTCGACGACAGCCTGCGCCGGGCGGAACCGACTTCATCGACCTCGACCAGATCCACCGGCCCGATCCGAGTCGGCTCTCGACGGAGCTTCTCGATCACATCAACAGGATCGTCCCGGCCAGGACAACCTGAGTCCTGCCGACGCCTTCTGGACGCGCCTCGGCTTCTTCCCGCAATTCGCCATCGTGGACGGCCAATCAGAGCCAGCTGCGATCCGCCTCAACCCGGACGGCCCCTTTCCCATAACGCCGCTAGACATTGTGGCCAGCTCGGTGGTACGTTAAACCAAGTCATTTCTATCTCATTGGTATGTATATAGGAACCACTGGTTTATTAGGAACCGCTGCGCTCGGTGATCGACGGCCAAGCATCGACACCGCAGCGGAGCCTTCCGGATCTGCATAGCCAACGGCAGGGAGGGCGATTCGGACCACGCAGCATCAACCACCCACCGCACAATCACAAGGAGCGTCATGCGTTCGCAGTCCCCCCGTCGAGTTCGATCCCATCGCACGGCACTGGTCGCCGTCGTCGTCGGCATGGCCGTCATCGCGGCCGCGTGCAGCTCCAGCTCGGGAAGCTCAACCGGCACCACCGGTTCCGGCGGGGGTTCGTCCACCACGGCCAGCGGTCCGGTGACCCTGCGGCTCGGCTACCTGACCAACCTGACCCACGCCTCGGCCCTGGTCGGCCTGCAGCAGGGCATCTTCGCCAAGAACCTGCCCAGCAGGATCACCATCCAGACCTCGACCTACAATGCCGGCCCGGCTGAGGTCACCGCCATGTTGGCCGGATCGTTGGACGCCGCCTACATGGGACCCAACTCGGCCATCAACGCCTACACCCAGGGCCAGAAGTCCGTGCGGATCATCTCGGGCGCCACCTCGGGCGGTGCCGCCCTGGTGGTCTCCCCCTCGATCACATTGGCGACTCAGCTCAAAGGCAAGACGGTCGCCACCCCTCAGCTCGGCAACACCCAGGATGTGGCCCTTCGGACCTGGCTCAAGAAGCAGGGCCTGACCTTCCCAGGGCCCAACGGCGGCAGCGGAGAGGTCACCATCCTCCCCGAGGACAATGCCACCACCCTCACCTCGTTCGAAGCCGGCTCCATCGCCGGGGCCTGGGTGCCCGAGCCCTGGGCCACCCGGATGGTCTCCGAGGGAAAAGGGCACATCCTGGTCAATGAGAAGACCCAGTGGCCGAAGGGGCTCTTCGCCACCACCGTGCTCGTGGTGACCAAGGACTTCCTGTCGGCCCATCCGACGGTGGTCAACGGCCTACTCAAGGGCCAACTGGCCACCACCGCCTTCCTCGACAACTCGCCCACCCAGGCGCAGACCGATGCCAACACCCAACTGGCCACCCTCACCGGCAAGCCGTTGAAGGCGAACGAGCTGGCCACCGCCTGGTCGGACATGACCTTCACCAACGATCCCATCGTCTCGTCCATCGTCACCGACCTGGTGCACGCCAAGGCGGCCGGCTTCCCCACCACCAACATCAGTGGGATCTTCGACCTGGGACCGATCAACCAAGTCCTGCTGGCCGAAGGGAAAGCCAAGTTGTCCGGGTCGTGACCTCGATGGCGCTGACCCAGCTGCGGCGAGTGCACCCCGGTGCTCCTTCGGTGACGTTGTCGGACGTCTCCAAACGTCACGGCGATGCTGCCACCGGAGTGGTCGCCCTCCAGGACATCTCCCTCGAAGTCGCACCGGGTGAGTTCGTCTGTCTGGTCGGTGC
>JADGOF010000426.1 GCA_017883105.1 Acidimicrobiales bacterium | reverse complement strand
TCGATGCCGTCCAGGTTCTCCCGTCCCATCCGCTCGAGCGTGGCGATCTCGTCGGGGAACCGCTCGACGCCGTTGGCCAGTCCATGGGTCAGGCTGGCCCCGCAGAAGCCGCCGTTGCGTCCCGAGGCGGCCCAACCACAGCGATCGGCTTCGACCAGGACGACGTCGCGTCCCGGATCGGCGGCCTTGGCCAGGAGCGCGGTCCACAGGCCGGTGTAGCCGCCCCCGACCACGGTGAGATCTGCGGTGGCCTGCCCGACGAGGGGGAGGGCAGGCGGCGGGGCGGATGGATCATCGAGCCAGAACGAGAGGGGGACGGCATCAGCGAACGCGGCACATCGATCCACGAGTACGACCCTACTGCCGAGCCTCCGGGACCTTGCGGGCCGCGGTACCGATCGACGGCCTCGCCGGAGAGCACGGCAGAACCCCAACTGCCTGAAACCCGCTGTGGCGCAATGTGGGTGTGGCTCCAATGTGATTGTGGCAGAGTGATGCCGTGCAGTGACGGGAGCGACACTGACCGACGTGCGGGCGGACAAGACCACTACGTCTCTCCCGCCCACCAGCGGTGCCATCACCCTGCGCGTGCTTCGTCGCCAGGTTCGCCTCATCCCCCTGGTCGGCCTGATCTACTTCAGTGTCTCCGGTGGGCCTAACGGGCTCGAGAACGCGATCTCGAGTGCGGGACCGGGGATGGCGATGCTGCTGATCATCGCGATCCCCATCATCTTCGCCATACCGTGTGCGCTGATGAATGCCGAGCTCGGTTCGGCCCTCCCACTGGAAGGGGGCTACTACTACTGGGTCAAGGTCGCCCTGGGGAAGTTCGCCGGCTTCGTCGAAGGAATGAGCTCGTGGTTCACCTCGTTTCTGGACACCACCCTTTACCCGGTGCTGTTCGTGGACTATCTGGCCACCTGGTTCCCTGGAGTGGCACGGGGCCAGCACGCGGTCTTCAGCACACTCAACGGAAGGTTCTCCCTCGACCTGCACTGGTTGATCGCCATCATGTTCATGATCCCCCTGGCCTTCCTCAATGCCCGGGGCTCGAAGATCGTGGGAGAGACCTCGGCCACCTTGATGGTGGTGATCATGGCGCCGTTCGTCGTGCTCACCGGGCTGGGGGTGTGGAAGATCCTCACCACACCGGCACTCGATCCCCTGCACCCCTTCGTGCTGTCGGGATCCACCAAGGCCAGCGCCTTCAGCGCCGGCCTGGCCGTGGTCATCTGGAACTACGTCGGCTTCGACTCGATCTCCACAGCCAGCGAGGAGATTGACCGGCCGAAGCGCACCTACCCCTTGGCGCTGGCCATCTCGATGCCGCTGATCATGATGTCGTACCTGCTACCCATGTTGGCCGCCATGGCATCCGGGCTCCACCACTCGGATCCGACATCGTTGTGGGCCGACGGCGACTTCGCCCTGGCCGGCGATCTCCTCGACGGGCCCTGGTTGAAGGGAGCGATCATCGCCGGGGCGATGGCCGCACAGGTCGGTCTGTTCTCATCGCTGCTGCTCTCCGGATCGCGGGTTCCCGCCGTGCCGGCCGCCGACGGCTATCTGCCGCGGACTCTGGCCCGGACCCATCCGCGGTTCGGGACCCCGGTCGAGGCGATCGCGGTCAGTTGCGCGATGTTCGCCGTCTTCTGTGCCCTCGACTTCGTGACCCTCCTCGACGCCGACATCATCCTGGGTCTGGTCGGCCTGCTCCTCGAGTTCGTGGCGCTGTTGGTGCTGCGCAAGAAATTCCCGCTGATGGAGTGGCCCTTCCGTGTCCCGGTCGGTTGGTTCGGGGTGATCGGCATCTTCGTGCTCCCCCTGGTGATCACCGTCGCCCTGATCTGGAGCACCATCACCCAGGAGATCGGGGCCTTCTGGATCGGCGGGACCATGTTCGCCATCAGCGCGCTGCTCTACTGGCCGACCAAGTGGTGGATCAAGCGGAGGAGGCCGGACGCGGTCGTCGAGGTGTCGGACCTCGATCTCGGGCCGGGCATCGACGTGGCCGCCGTCGTCGAGGGGCGCTCATTGGCTCGCTGAGCGGTGGCCGACCCGGCACCGTGGGGGTTGATCCCGTCGGAGCGGTAACGGCTGACTCCGAGAGAGCTCAGACGGCACCCGGTCAGTTCCCGGCCGGCGTATCCAGGCGATCGACGAGGAACTTCGAGCATGGCCCGAGCCACCGCGTCAGACGGAGGCGGTCGTCGGGGGAGAGGCTGTCGAAGAAGGCGAGCATGAGGTCCTCCGACCGGTCGACCTCTTCGGCCCACTCGGTGTCGATGAGGACCTCGATGTATGCCAGCGCACGAGTGAGCAAGGCATCCGCGGTCTCGAAGGTGGCCAGCCGGGCGGCCACGAAGTCGGCCAATCCGATCAGCATGACCGCGTCGCCACGACGGCCGTCTCCGGCCGGCACCAACTCCTGGTAGCTGGGCACGAACTCCGGCAGTGATGCGATCAGGCCATCGACCAACGGATTCCCTTGGGAATGGGGTGGCTCACCTGGATAAGACTCGACGGGGACAGAAGCCATAGGGAACGCTCCGCAGATGAAAGCAGTGGAGGCCGTTCGAGCACAGAGGTCCCGTGACCGGCGAACCGGGAAGTCCACCGGCGACGGTACCGACCGGAGGGACACCGGTCAAGGGCCCCAATGGCATTGATCCGACGGAGGATTCCGGCATGGTTGCATAATGATGCGGATTTGTGAATAGACTTGCAGGATGAGCGGGAAGCCATGAAGGTCGGAGTCGTCGGTGCGTCCGGATACGCGGGCGTCGAACTGCTCCGTCTGTGTGCCGTGCATCCCGACTTCGAGGTGGCGGTGGCCACGGCGGGTACCCACCGCGGTGGCTCGGTG
>JADGOF010000425.1 GCA_017883105.1 Acidimicrobiales bacterium | reverse complement strand
TCATCGACGAAGCCGAAGCGCTGGCATCCTTCGCCGAGGACATCGTGCTCATGCGGTCGGTGGGCATGTTGCCGGTGGTGGTCCACGGTGGTGGCCCCCAGATCGGTGCGCTCATGGAGCGGGTCGGAAAGGAGGTCGAGTTTCTGGACGGCCTGCGGGTCACCGACGCCGATACCATCGACCTGGTCCGGATGGTGCTGGTGGGCAAGGTCAACCGCGACATCGTGAGCTCGATCAACGTCCACGGTGCCCTCGCCGTCGGCCTGTCCGGTGAGGACGCCAACCTGATTACCGCCACCGCTCGCTCGGAGGCGCTCGGCTACGTCGGTGACGTGGTGGAGGTCGACCCGATCATCGTGCACCAGCTGTTGGCCCAGGGGCTGATCCCGGTGGTGGCCACCATCGGCGCCGACCAGTCGGGACAGGCGTTCAACATCAACGCCGACACCGCGGCCGGAGCGCTGGCGGCCGCCCTGGAGGCGGAGAAGCTGGTCTTCCTGACCGACGTGGCCGGCCTGCGGGCCGTCCCCGACGATCCCTCGACGCTGATCCACCGGGCCACCGCCGATGAGGTCGACGAGTTGGTGGCCACCGGCGCGGCCAATGGGGGCATGGTCCCCAAGGTCGAGTCCTGCGCCAGGGCGGTCCGGTCCGGGGTGGGGAGTGCCCACATCCTGGACGGCCGCATCCCCCACGCCCTCCTGCTCGAGATCTTCACCGACGAAGGGGTGGGGACCATGGTGGGGGCGGCATCGTGACGGACCGTCCGGCGGCAATCGACCGCTCCGGCCTCATGCACACCTATGCCGAGCCGCCGGTGACCTTCGTGCGCGGTGAGGGCAGCGTGCTCTACGACACCGACGGTAAGCGGTATCTCGACTTCCTCTCCGGTTTGGCGGTGACCTCCCTGGGTCACGCCCATCCGGTGGTGGCCGACGCCATCGCTCACCAGGCCCGCACCCTGTCCCACGTCTCCAACCTGTTCGGCAACGAGGTGGGGCCCGAGGTGGCTGTCACTCTCGACCGTCTCATCGGAGGTGGCACCGAGCGGGCCGGTGGTCAGGTGTTCTTCGCCAACTCGGGAGCCGAGGCCAACGAGTGCGCACTGAAGTTGGCCCGGCGGTGGGCCGGCCCGGGCCGGTACGCCGTGGTCAGCACCTGGGACGCCTTCCACGGACGGACTCTGGCCACCCTGGCCGCCACCGGTCAGGTCGAGAAGCAAGCTCCCTTCCTTCCGCTGCCCGAAGGGTTCGATCACGTCCCCTACGACGACCTCGATGCCATGGACGCGGCCTGCGACCCCTCCCGGGTGGCTGCCGTCCTGGTGGAGCCCATCCTGGGTGAGGCCGGGGTGGTGGTGCCCTCGTCGGACTACCTGGGTGCGCTCCGCCAACTGTGCACCGACCGGAACATCCTGTTGATGGTGGACGAGGTCCAGACCGGGATGGGCCGCACCGGGCGGTGGTTCGGCTTCCAACACCTGGGCATCGAGCCCGATGTGGTGACCATGGCCAAGGCGCTCGGGAACGGCATGCCGGTCGGGGCATGCTGGGCCACAGCCGAGGTGGCCGCGGCGTTCGTCCCCGGCGACCACGGCAGCACGTTCGGTGGCCAGCCGTTGGCCATGGCCGCGGCCCGGGCGACCCTGTCGGTGATGGAGACAGTGGATGCACCCGGCCGGGCCCGCACCGCCGGCGCCCGGTTGAAGGCAGCCCTGGAGAAGCTCCCCGGCGTGGTCTCGGTCAGGGGGGAAGGGTTGCTGTTGGCCGCCGTCCTCTCCAACGAGTTCGCCGCACCGGCCTGTCGCGAGTGCCTCGAGGCCGGGCTGGTCATCAACGCACCCCGGTCGGACGTCCTCCGCTTCGCCCCCTCGCTGTTGGTCTCCGATGCGGAGATCGACAAGGCCTTGGGGACCCTCGGGCGCATCCTGGCCCGGATGGTCGCCGTGTTCGGTCCCCGAGAGCAGACCGGCTCCGTCGCCGGCTCGGGCATGCCGTCATCAGACGGGGCCCGGCCATGACCGGGCCCCATGAGGAAGGGACGGCCGCCATGACGACGCGCCATCTGTTGGATATCGACGACCTGGGGACCGAGGGTCTGTCGGCGGTCCTGTCCCTGGCCGAGACGGACCCGGCCCGTCTGCCCCCGGTGCTCGACGGCCAGGGTGTAGCACTGGTCTTCGAGAAGTCCTCCAACCGCACCCGAAACAGTTCGGAGATGGCTA
Organism: Acidimicrobiales bacterium; assembly: GCA_017883105.1. Taxonomy (GTDB): domain Bacteria; phylum Actinomycetota; class Acidimicrobiia; order Acidimicrobiales; family RAAP-2; genus Bog-756. The sequence goes on along the minus strand of JADGOF010000425.1, from coordinate 643 downwards.
CTGTGGCCCTTGGGGGCCACCCCGTCTACATCCAAGGACACGAGGTGGGTCTCGACGTACGGGAGTCGGCAAGCGATATTGCGCGCACCTTGGCCTGTTACCACTCGGTGCTGTGCGCGCGGGTCAACGACCACCGATCGCTGGTCCGCATGGTCGCCGCCCTGGACGAGGCCGGCGTCGCTGTGCCGGTGATCAATTTGCTGTCCGATCGGGCCCATCCGTGTCAGGCCTTGGCCGACCTGCTCACCCTCCGTCAGGTGTTCGGCGCCGACACGCTCGCGGAACGGACCATCGCCTACATCGGCGATGCCAACAACGTCTGGCGGTCTCTGGCGGTGGCCGCCTCGATGTCGGGGATCGCCACCCGGGTGGCGTCACCGGGGGGCTACGGCCCGACAGCGGAGGACGTCGAGACGGTCACGTCGTTCGGCGGGTTGCTGCTGGTGACCGATGACCCGGCCGAGGCCGCCGAAGGTGCCGATGTGCTCTACACGGACGTGTGGACCTCGATGGGCCAGGAGGCCGAGGCCGAACTGCGTCGGCGGGCGTTCGCCGGCTTCATGGTGGACGAGGCGTTGCTGGCCCGGGCGGCCGACCACGCGGTGGTGCTCCACTGCCTGCCCGCCCACCGGGGCGAGGAGAT
>JADGOF010000424.1 GCA_017883105.1 Acidimicrobiales bacterium | reverse complement strand
CTGATGCTTTGAACGCCCCTGGGGGCATCGTGCAGGGAGATCGGTTTTCGGCCTTCAGGCCGGATTCGCGCGACACCGCGAAAGACACCAGCCACCTAGTCCGCTGAGGGTGAGCCGGGGCACGGCGGCGGAGGCCACCATCATGGAGGCGCTGGCACAGGCGTCGATGGCGTCTTCGGCACGGGCCAGGCCCTTCAGATGGGCCCGGGTCTCGGTCAGGCAGGCGCTCACGGCACGTGGGAACCGGTCGTCTTGGAGGAGGAAGCGCAGAGTGGAACCTCCCTGGGGGCGGGCCGGCATGGCGCGCCGGAACGGCTGGTAGGCGGCCAAGGAGCGGAGCACGGCCATCCAGTGGACCACGTCGTAGGGATCTCGCCCCGCTTGGGGTGCAGACTCTCCGACCGGACGTCGAGGACACGGGTGGTGAGGTCGGCCCGCTCGAGGTTCTGGCCAATGGATAGGAACGACATGGCTTCGTCGCGGCTCATGGTGCCGAGCAAGATACCGTTGATCTGCTGGCAACCGGCGATGACCCGTCGCAGCCACTGGACCCGGCCCTCACGGGTGGAGGCCTCGTGGATATGGTCCGAGGACACCAGCCACAGGTTGTTGCAGGCCTCCCAGGCCTCTCGGGGCACGACGGGACGGGCCGTCCTGAGGTTCTCCCGGGCCGAGGCGATGGCGGAGAGAATCGACGAGGGGTTGTCCTTGCCGAGAAGGAGGAACTCGATCACGTCTTCCTCGGTGGCCACCAGCTTGCCGCTACCGGAGATGGGTGCGTACTTTTCGGCGAACTCGCTGTCCACCCCGACGATGGTCAAGAGCGGCTCCCACCCGACGTCCTCGCCGACGGACAGGTCGACGTGGGTGTCGGTGTGAACCTGCACGATGCGTGCAGTGCACTCGGCGCGTTCGAGATAGCGCCCGGCCCAGTAGACGGCTTCGGCCATTCGTGCGAGCAGCATGGTTCGCTCCTTTGGTTGGACTTGAGGCTTGTCGTGTTCCAGGGGGTCGACCGACTGGTGCATCACATCGGTCCCTGTCCTGTGATCCGACCGGCGCTCATGCAGGGGACTTCCCCGGTTCGACAGCCGATGCGTCGGCAGGGCCGGCCTCCGGGGTCGATGACTGCCGGGCGGTCGGGGTGGATCGGGTAGCCGGGGTGGCCGGGGTGGACCGGCCCGAGGTGTCGACCACCCAGGTGTCCTTGCTCCCGCCGCCCTGGGACGAGTTGACCACCAGCGAACCGGCCCGGCGGGTGACCCGGGTCAACCCGCCCCGGGTCACGTAGGCACCCTCGGGCCCGAGCAGGGTGAAGGGGCGGAGATCGACGTGGCGTGGGGCGATCTCACCGTCGCAGAGGGTCGGCACCGTGGAAAGCGGGATGATCGGTTGGGCGACCCATTTCTTCGGATCCTCCTCGATCTGCTTGATGGCGTCGGCCAACTCGACGGGGGAGGCCTGGGTTCCGACCAGGACGCCGTAGCCGCCCGATTCGTTGGCCGGTTTGACCACCAGGCGTTCGATGTTGTCCACCACGAATTTCAGCGACTGTTCCTCGCCACACCGGAGGGTCGGCACCGTGGCCAGGATGGGCTCCTCATCAAGGAAGAACCGGATGATGTCGGGAACGTAGGAGTACACCTTCTTGTCGTCGGCGATCCCCGCCCCCGGCGCGTTTACCAGGGCGACGCGGCCCGCTCGCCAGGCCCGCATCAGCCCGGGTACACCCAACATAGAATCGGGCCGGAACACCTCCGGGTCGAGGAAGAGGTCGTCGATGCGCCGGTAGATGACATCGACCTGCTGGAGACCGTCGACGGTGCGGGCATAGACGCAGTCGTCGTCGAGTACGACCAAGTCGCTGCCCTCGACCAGCTCCACCCCCAGCTGCTGGGCCAAGAAGGCGTGCTCGAAGTAGGCCGAGTTGTAGATGCCCGGGGTCAGGACGACGATGATCGGGTCACCGGTGGATGGGGACACCGAGGACAAGAGGTTGGCCAGTCGTCCGATGTAGGGGTCGACCGGCTCGATGCTGTAGTGCCGGAACATCTCGGGGAAGACGTGCTTGGTCACCATCCGGTTCTCCAGCAGGTAGGGCACCCCCGACGGCACCCGCAGGTTGTCCTCGAGCACGTACACGGTGCCGTCGTCGTCACGGATGAGGTCGCTGCCGCAGATGTGGGCCCAGATGCCCCCTGGTGGGTCGACGCCAACGCAGTCACGTCGGAAGTTGGGGGAGCCGGACACCAGCTCGGACGGGACGATGCCCGAGCTGACCGACCGCTGGTCGTGGTAGACGTCGTCGATGAACAGGTTGAGGGCATTGAGCCGCTGGACCAGGCCGGATTCGATGAGCTGCCACTGATCCGACGGCATCACCCGGGGAATGATGTCGAAGGGCCACGGACGGTCCACTCCGGTGGAGCCCTCGTAGACGGTAAAGGTGACCCCGATGGCTCGCATCTCCCGGTCGGCGGCCTCCTGACGATCGATCAGGGCTTTGGGCCCGGAGAACCGGCGAAGTGACGCCACAGGGGCTCCGCGGCCGGCCTGGGGGTCCCACCGGGCCCCACCAGCTCGTCATAGAACTCTCCCGGGTCGTATAGGAGGGCCACGGCGCTGAGCGTCGTTCCGGGGCCTCAGCGGGCGCGAGAGGTTCATCGGGCACTTCCACATGCACAGTGATACGACGGCGATGGGTCCGATGGATTGCCACTGTGTTTCGACTCCGTGAATGTCGCTGTCCGATATCATCGGGCCCAACCGAGAGACCAGGCCGGGGCGGAAGCCCGGACCGCTACACACAGGAGATGCCGTGCCCGCAGAGACCCATGTGGATAAGGGTCCGCTCGACCGTCAACAGGTTCTCG
>JADGOF010000423.1 GCA_017883105.1 Acidimicrobiales bacterium | reverse complement strand
GGGTCCTCCACCGCGACTCTCCGTATGAGCTGCACCGGACGAGCCTGCGGATGATCCCCACCGTCATCGACGCCGCCCGCCGGCTGGGCGTCGTCGGCCCACCGTTGCCGGCCCCGCCCGAGGAGAGCAGGCCCGTCGGCCGCATGCACTCACCGTCCCGGGACGCCCGGGCGATCAGCCATCACTACGACGTGGGCAACGACTTCTACCGGTTGGTCCTCGGCCCCGCCATGACCTACTCCTGTGCACAGTTCGCCGCCGACGGCACCACGCTCGAGGAGGCCCAGGCGGCCAAACACGAGCTCATCTGCCGCAAGTTGGGCATCGACCAGCGACCAGGTGCCCGCCTCCTCGATGTCGGATGCGGCTGGGGATCGATGGCCATGCACGCGGCCAGGCACCATCAGGTCCAGGTGGTCGGCGTGGCCCTCAGCAGGGAGCAGGTCGATGCCGCCCGCATCCGGGTGGCAGAAGCGGGTTTGGCCGACCGGGTCGAGATCAGGCTCCAGGACTACCGCGACCTGCGGGGCGAGCAGTTCGACGCCATCTCCTCGATCGGGATGTTCGAACACGTCGGAACGTCACGGATGGCCCGCTACTTCGAAACGCTGCGGGGGCTGATGACCTCCACGGGCAGGCTCCTCAACCATGCCATCTCCAAGCCCGGGGGGTCCGTCCTCGGCCGCCGGACGTTCGTCGGCCGCTATGTGTTCCCCGACGGTGAGCTCCTCGACGTGGCCCAGGTGATCCTGGCCATGCAGCGGAGCGGATTCGAGGTGCGGGACGTCGAGTCCCTGCGGGAGCACTACTCGAAGACCCTCCACCGCTGGGTGGCCAACCTCGAGGCCCACTGGGACGAAGCCGTCTCCTTGGTCGGTCTCCCCCGGGCCAACATCTGGCACCTGTACATGGCGGCGTCGGCCAACGGTTTCGACGACGGGGGCCTGGCCATCCACCAGGTCCTCGGGGTAGCCCCAGAGCCCGGTGGACGCAGCGGCATGCCACCGACCCGGTTGACCTGGGAGCACACGGGCTGACCTGGAGCTGTCCGGGCGCCGGCCGGCGATGACCCGAGGCGCCGAGGGGGCCGCCTCGACGCGCTCTCAGCGGACGGTGAGCTCCTTGCGGTAGACCCGGGCCGGACCGAGTCCGGCGATGGTGGTGGCCAACTGGTCGAAGACGGCCGCAACCTCGCCGTCCGGTTCGGCCACCAGTACCGGGACACCCTCGTCACCACCCTGGCGGAGGGCGGGGACGAGAGGCACCTGGGCCACCAGGGGCACGCCCAGTTCCGTGGCCAGTTGTTGGCCTCCCCCGGCACCGAACAGTTCGTAGCGGGTCCCGTCGTTACCGGTGAACCAGCTCATGTTCTCGATCACCCCGCGCACCGACAGCTTCAACTTGCGGGCGGCATAGGCCGAGCGCTGCGCGACCCGCTGGGCGGCCGGTTGGGGGGTGGTGACCACGAACACCTCAGTCTTGGTGAGGTACTGACCGAGCGACAAGGTGACGTCGCCGGTACCGGGCGGCATGTCGATCAGCAGGAAGTCGGGTTCGCCCCAGTAGGCATCGACCAGGAACTGCTCGAGCGCCTTGTGCAGCATCGGACCCCGCCAGATCACCGGCGTGTCATCGGGGACGAAGAAGCCCATCGAGAGGCACCGCACCCCGTTGGCCGTGGGCGGGATCACCAGATCCCCGATGATCAGAGGATCGGCGGTGACACCGAGCATCTTCGGGACGGAGAACCCGTAGACGTCCGCGTCGAGGATCCCGACGTCGTGCCCCATGCGGGCCAGGGCCACGGCCAGATTGACGGTGATCGACGACTTGCCCACACCTCCCTTACCGGAGGACACCCCGATGATCCGGGTCTTCGACTGCGGGAGCATGAACCGGTTGGGCCGACCTTCCTCATGTCCGAGTTGGCCGCCGTGGTCATGGCCGTGATCGTGCTCGATGGCCTGTTCCCCCCCGTCGAGAGGCTCGCCGCGGAGCAGCATCCGCAACCGGGCCCGGGGCTCCTCCTCCATGATCACCGTCTCGATCACCACTTCATCGACACCGGGAAGTGGGCCGACCGCCTGGCGGACCCGGTTCACCAATTCATCAGCCTGGGGGTAGTGGCCCACCGGCAGGGCCACCCCGATGGTCACCTTCTTGCGCTTCAACTGCACCGACTCGACCATGCCCAGCTCCCCCAGCGGACGGCGCAACTCGGGATCGGTCACCGCGGCGACGGCCGCGTTGACCTGGGACTCGTCGATGGACATGCGGGTTCTCCTCAGAAGAAATCGGCTCCACCGGTAGACTAGGTGACGTGCCACCGGATCCCAACAGCCCTGTCGCCAGTCGCGCCACGCTCGCGGGCCCCGGCCTTCGGGCGGTCGGAGGCGATTCCGCCGGTGCCGACAGCCACTTTGCCGCCGCCGTCACCGCAGTGACTTCGGCCTTCGGCGATCCGACCCGTCGGGAGATCTACCTGTTCGTGCGGTCGAACCCGGGGGCCACCGCCTCCGAAGTGGCCGCCCACTTCTCCCTCCACCCCAACGTGGCCCGCCACCATCTTGAGCGACTGGTGTCCGGAGGGTACGTGGACGTCACTATGGAGCGGGCCGCCGGAAACGGTGCGGGCCGGCCGTCCAAGCGCTTCCGGGCCATCGGGAACGACCCGACCCTTGACCTCCTTACCCGTCGGGACGACCTTTTGGTCCTCCTGCTGCAGGAGGCGCTGCAGCTACTCGGGCCCGGGGCCGCCGAGGAGATGGCCGAAAGGGTCGGCGAGCAGTACGGCCGCACCCTGGCGGATCAGATGTCGCCGGGCGAGAGCCAGCGTTCACTGCGCACGGCCATGCACGCCATCGCCGACACCC
>JADGOF010000422.1 GCA_017883105.1 Acidimicrobiales bacterium | reverse complement strand
GAGGGTTCCGAGGCGACCGCACCCCTCCTCGGTGACCAGGACGGCCAGGTGGTCGGGATCGGTCACGTTGGCCCAGGCGCGCTTGCCGTCGGGCGTGCGGCACGCCACCACCGCCCGTTCGGGAGCGCCGTCCCGTGTATAGGACACCGAGTAGGTCTCCACCGTCACCTCGCCCTGAGCGTCGGCGTCCGGAGAGCACTGGGGGAGCGAGCCCACCCCGACCTGCGGATCGGCCCACGAGAATCCCCCCGCCGACTCGACGACCGTCCTGTCGGGAAGACCTTCCGGTCGGTCTCCCCGCACCAGGCCCGGTGTGGTTCCGTAGATGCCCACGCTGTGCTTGGTCATGTACCAGCCGACCCCGGTGACCAGGCCGAACGAGCCCGGGTCCGACCGGAGGGCGGTCACCATGGAGGCCACCGCGTGGGTGCCGTAGTTGTTGCCCGGCCCGCCACCGAAGGTGAGTCCACCGGTGAGGGTCAGCGCCCGGTCCGGATCGTGGTCGGAAACACCAAGTTCGGCCGCGGCGATCTCCACCGCGGAAGGGAAGCACGAGTTGAGGTCGAGGCGGGCCACCTGGTCGATGACCACGCCGGTCAGGGAAAGTGCGGAAGCCCCGGCCAGGCGGATGGCGGGGGACGAGTGAAAGTCGGCCCGGTGGGAGAGGAACCAGTGGTCGTTGGCGTCGGCCCCGGCCCGGGGGAAGACCCAACGATCGCGGGGCACGCCGGCCGCCACGGCCGCCGCAGCCGAGCACATGATCACCGCTGCGCCCTGGTCGACCTGCATGTTGGCGGTGAGCAGCTCGGTGTACGGGTAGGCGATCATCCGATTGTCCTCGGTGACGGTGATCACCTCCTCGGGTGTCCGGGCCTCGGTCAGCCAGGCGTACGGGTTGGTCGCCGCCACCTGCGAGAAGCGGGACCACAGGGCACCGATGTGGTCACGATGCTCGTCCAGGGTGCGCCCCGCCTCGGCTCGCAACGCGTTCTCGAACAGCGGGAAGACGTGGATGGGGAGGTCGAGCCCCCGAGCCTCTTCGGCGTCGGTGGTTCCCCGCCGATCGGTGCCGAACACCACCGGAGGCTCGGTGTCACCCGGCTGCACCGTCCAGGGAAGCACCGGGCGGTCGGGATGCCGGCGGGCCGCCGTCTGGGTATAGACGCAGTCGGCTCCCACGATGACAGCCACGTCCAACTCCCCTCGGCCGATGGCCAAGGCGGTGGCGTTGACCAGGCTCTGCGGGTTGTTTCCTCCCGTGGTGGCGACCATCACCTGGTCCGGCTCGATACCCAGGACCTCGGCCACCAACAGTCCCGGGTTGACATAGTGCCAGCTCAACGGGTTGGCCACCCGTAGCGACCGGGTCCGGGCGACGAGGGCGTGACCGGCGGGTGCCGACCCTCCGGGCCGGGCTCCGTCACAGTCCTCGATGGCTGCCCGGACCGCGTCAATCATCAGCCCGATCGGTTCGGGGCGCTCGGCCAGGGCCCCGGCCCCGTCGGGGGACGGTCGATTGGTCACCTGGCCGACGCCCACGACGACCGGGGTGGTGGGGTCGATGCTCATAAAGTGGAGAAGCGTACCGTGGCGCCATCAGGGGTGATTCGGCGTCGGTACACTCGGGTCATGCGCATCGCCGTCGGCTCCGACCATGCGGGATTCCAACTCAAGTCGGCATTGGCCAAGCACATGGCGGACGCCGGCCACCAGGTGATCGACCTGGGGACCGACTCCCCGGACGTATCGGTCGACTACCCGGATTTCGGACTGGCCGTGGGCCGGGCGGTGGCCGAGGGGAGCGCCGACAGAGGCATCTGCGTCTGTGGGACCGGCATCGGCATCGGCATCGCCGCCAACAAGGTCAACGGGGTCCGGGCGGCCCTGGTCCACGACGTGACGACTGCCGGCCTGGCCCGGCGGCACAACGATGCCAATGTCATCTGCCTCGGCGGGAGGACGGTTGGGGCGGCCGAGGCCATCGACGCGGTGGACACCTTCTTCTCCACCGATTTCGAGGGCGGTCGTCACCAACGCCGACTGGACGAGATCTCAGCATATGAATCGTCTCGCGTTGATGCCGGACCCGCATCCCCCAACCACGAAAGGCAGTAGCCACCCCATGAGTAGCTCCTTCGCCGCCTCGCCCTTCGACCAGTGGCTGGTCGACGATCCGGAGGTCAAGCGCCTACTCGGCGAGGAGGCCGAGCGGCAGTCCACCACGCTGCAGCTCATCGCCTCGGAGAACTTCGCCTCACCGGCCGTGCTGGCGGCGACCGGTTCGATCCTTACCAACAAGTACGCCGAAGGCTATCCAGGACGCCGGTACTACGGGGGGAACCAGGTCATCGACGAGGTGGAGGACCTGGCCCGCCGACGGTTGTGCGAGCTCTTCGGGGCCGAGCACGCCAACGTGCAGCCCCACGCCGGAGCGAACGCCAATCTGGCCGTCTACCAGGCCCTCCTGCAGCCTGGCGACACCGTCTTGGCCATGCGCCTCGACCACGGAGGCCACCTCACCCACGGCTCGCCGGCCAGCATCACCTCCAAGGTGTGGCGCTTCGTGTCCTACGGTGTGTCCCCCGCATCCGACGACCCGGACAAGCCGGGCGAGATCATCGACTTCGACCAGGTGGCCGACGTGGCCCGCCGGGAACGCCCCAAACTGATCGTGGCCGGGTCCACCGCCTACTCCCGCATCATCGACCCGTTGCCATTTCGGGAGATCGCCGACTCGGTGGGCGCCCTCTTCATGTTCGATGCGGCCCACCCGGCCGGGCTGATCGCCGGCCGGGCCCACCCCACGCCGGTGGGGGTGGCCGACGTGGTCACGTTCACCACCCACAAGACGCTCCGTGGGCCACGCGGCGGGGCCATCCTCACCACCGCCGATCTGGCCAA
>JADGOF010000421.1 GCA_017883105.1 Acidimicrobiales bacterium | reverse complement strand
CGGGCCCGGTGGCTGCGCATCCGGTAGCTGTCACCATCGATGTTGAGGACGACGCTCCGGTGGAGCAGGCGGTCCAACATCGCACCGGCGACCATGGGGTCGTCGTTGAAGACCTTCCCCCAACTGGCGATCCCCAAATTGGTGGTCAGCGCGATGCTGCCCTTGAGATATCGCTGGCTGACCACCTGGAACAATGCGGCCGCGGCCTCGGCGGGCAGCGGCAGGTAGCCCACCTCGTCGATGATCAGGAGCCTCGGCCCGGCGTAGAAGCGCATGGTCGTCGCCCACCGGCCCTCCATCGCCGCCCGGTGACAACGAGCCGCCAGATCGGCGGCCGTCGTGTAGTACGTGCGCATCCCCGCCGCCACTGCGGCATGGCCGAGTCCGACGGCCAGCATGGTCTTGCCCACCCCCGGCGGGCCGATCAACAGCACGTTGGTGGCGTCCTCGATGAAGCGCAGTGTGGCCAGCTCGTCGATCATCTTCTTGTCCACCGATGGCTGGGCCGAGAAGTCGAAGAAGTCGGCCAAGGTGAACGGCGAGGGCAACGACGCGAAGCGGGACAGGCTGGCCCGCCGCCGCTCGTCGACCGACGCCACCTCGACTGCGAGCAGGCGCTCCAAGAAGTCCTGGTGGCTGAGGTCGGCCGCCTTGGCATGGTCGAGCTCAGTCGGCAGCGCTTCGGCCGCAGCTGTCATCCGCAGGAAGGCCAGGTGGGCACGGAGCTGCTGGTACGTGGAGTTCTCGCTCACGCCGACACCTCCCCGGCCACAGTCGCTCCCGGGAAGGCCAGGGCGATGATCTCGGCCATGGCGTCGAGGTCGACGCTCGGTTCGTTGCCCGATCCCTGGAGCAGACGTGCCCGCTCGGCCTTGGCGGCCTCACCGGGTGGTTTGTTGGCCTTGCGGTCACCAGGGACGCTCGGTGCTGAACTGGGCCAGCACCACCGATTCGAGAGCCGCCCGGTGGGCCTCGGTGCGCACCATCTGGCCGGCACCGGATGGGGCGAGACGGTGGGACACCAGCTCGATGCCCGAGGGTGAGAAGACCTCGAGACTGCCGGTGCCCAGCCGGTGGCGGAGGGTGAGCTCGGCCCCGCCCAGCCCCGGGGGCACCGAGTAGCGGTTTCCCCGGAAGGCCACGCTGGCTTTGTCGTCGACCGGACGGTGCACCTCGATGGTGGCCGGGTAGGGAACCGCCGGCAGGGCCATCAGCACCTCGGCGTCGGCCAGTTCACCGACACTCGGCCACCTGGGTCGGCCTTCCTCCTCTGCCAGGTCAGCAGGGTCGAGATAGCGCCCGGGTGGGCGGAGCCGGGCATCACCGGTGCTCGACCAGAAGTGGTCCATGCTCAGTTGGGCGTCGGCCAAGGTGGTGGCCGTCATGGTGCGCCACCAGCGGCCGCAGCAGAACTTCACGCCGCACTCGACCGCCCCCTTTCGGTTACCCCTCCTCGGCGGGCACGGAGTGACGATGGCCCCGTAGTGCTTGGCGACGGGGGCGAAGCTGGTCTGGACATCGGCAGTGCCGGGGACGATCACCGTGGCCAGGCGATCGGTGCGCCAGTTGCGGGCGGTGCCACCCAGGCGTCGCATCACTCCGTCCATGGATTCGACGAGATGGGCCTGGTCCATCGACTCGGCGAGCACCCCCCGGGTGCGTCCCGAGTGGGACAGTGTGCCGAGGAGTCCATAGGCGGTCGCCCCCCACGGAGCGTGACGCCGCTCGAACCAGTCCCACTGGATCTCCTCGCCGCTCGGGTGGTCGATCTCGATGGTCTCTCGGCCCTTCACCCCCGAGCACGCCTCACAGTGCGGGCGCAGCCCGGCCAGGCGGATCTGGCGGATCTGGCGGATCTGGCGGATCTGGCGGGCGAAGCTCACATAGGACGAGCTATACCCGAGGGTGACCACCTCGTCGAAGAGCGCCGAGGCCCACAGGTGCGGGTCGTCGGCGAACCGGGCAGCGACATAGGCCCGGAACTCGTCGAGCGGGTCGGACGCGTCGGACCGGCGGACACCTGGTGCCCGCTCGCCCGACAGATAGGAACGGACCGTCTTGCGAACACGATTGAGGTGACGGGCGATGGCCGAGACGGTCCACCCCCGCTTGAACAGTGCATCTGCTTCCACGTCTTCTCCCACTGAGAACATGGCAGGGGGCTCCTCGTGCTGGTTGGCTTGGACGCCGTCAGCATCGGGGAGCCCTCCACACGAATGGCGGACCTTTCAAGTGGCCCGCCACCCTGCTCAAGGGTGGGGAATTTCAGTGATCGAGGGTGGGGAATTTCAGTGATCCGCAGCAGCGTGGGGGTCTCGTTCCACAGTGCCCGATCACACAGTGCCCGATGACCAGGCCACCATCCCCGTGACCATCAACTGAGACACTCTCGACTCGCGATGACCCGGGTTCCGACCGGGGGTCTGTCGAGTGTGGGCCCCGGGTACCCCGTGGGGAGTTATCCACACGCCCGGATGTGCCGCAGGGGGTCACTCACCCGGCGTTCGAAGGCACCCTCAGCGCGATTGACGGATGCGCATTGTGGGATACTTGTCGCTCTCCAGATCCGTCGATCTGCGTGCTCTTGAACCATGGTCAATCCATGGCCCCGGCGGTGTAGATCGAACAATGGGTCATGCCCGCGACAGCTGGCACTCCTGGTGTCGGGCCGCGGTTAGCGCGACCCGAAGCGATCTGGAGCCCCGGCGTGTTCGCGGATTGAGCCCCGTTAGTGGCACACGGCAATGCTGGCCCGCTCCGACTGAGTGCATCCGGCACTGGAGCGGGGTTTACTCAGGGGACGGCGGCACTGCCCTGGTAGGACTCGACGAGGGCCTCTGACTTCTCCCGATCGAGGGGACGGGCCATCAGGTAGCCCTGGCCGTAGTCGCAGCCAAGCTCGATCAA
>JADGOF010000046.1 GCA_017883105.1 Acidimicrobiales bacterium | reverse complement strand
CAGGTCGGACAACCGGACCGGCGCCTGCTCCGATACCCGCACCAGAAGCCAGTAGCCGGCCCGGTCGATGGAGTCTCCTTCGCCCAGGGCACTCTGGGGGACCCCGAGTCGGAGCATGGCCCGCGCCACCTGGGTCAGCGAACGCTCCAGGGCGGCGGACACCCGGCAGTTGAAAGGATGGTCCTCGGCCGTCAACTTCGGCACGGGACCCGGCTCACCGGCGTCCAGGTCGACTGTCGGGGTCAGCGTGGGTGTCATGGCCTCTCCCTTCGGGTTTGCTCTGCACCGAACCGGAATGGGCCGCGCTCCGTTCCGTCATCTGCGTCTACGTGCTTGTAGCAAGCAAGCATATAGGCACGGCGCAACTGGTCGATCACGCCTGGCAACCGTTGACCGACCGGGTCCATGCAGCCGATCGGGCAGTCGCCGCGGGTCTCCGAAACCGCCCAGAACGGTTCGAGTTGCAACCCGAGGAGCACGTTCGCCTATCCGAGTGGGAGATCTCCCATTCCCAGCTGGCACTACGGCGGCTCATCGTTGGCCGTGAGGCCGCGTTCCTACTGTTCTCCATGAAGGAGGTGGGCAGGTCCACCAACCAACCTGCCCGACCGTCATGTACGTCTTCATCATGATTCCCTTGGCCATACTCGCTGTTGCCATTGCCGTCGTGCCGGTGCTTGCGATGTCTGTTCGTGAACACCGCAGGTTGACGGGCATGAGCCACCAACTCGTTGAGGGCTCCACCCTCAACGAGTACCGGACCCGGCCCACCACCAAGGCCCGCCCAGCCTCTCGGATCGCCATCGGTGTCAACGACCCGGTCTGGCATCAGTGGGTCGATTCCGACAACGGCACCACCGAGCCCCGCGAGGCCAGGCCACTGGTCGGGGCCCGGTAGGGAACACTCAACCGAGTGAGAACGGGCCCGCCGCCGATGGGCCCGTTCTCACATCCGGCGGGGACCGGAAGCCGACAACTGACGCCTCCGGGTACGGGCTGATCACCCGGCCGACGACCAGTGCCCCGATGACACATGCACCGCCGGACCTCAGAGCCTCCACCGCGCTCTGCACCCTGGCCCCGGTAACGAGACTGTCGTTGAAGACCAGGGTCAGTCGGCCTCGGAGCCACTCCCGATCCACGTCCGGTGCGAGCTCGAAACCGTGACGATCAGCCTGCAGGTGATGCATGGACCCCCTCCCCCCGACCAGAACCGGACGATGCCACCGGGCCAGACGGGGAACCATGGCGGCGAGGTCATCGACCGGCGCCCCGAGGCGACGTGACGAAGGTACTGCCACCACCGTGCGTCACGGCGGTCCGAACCGGGCGGGCAACCGGTCGTGATGTGCGGTCAACCAGGTTTCGACCAGCGACGAGAGCGCGGTCGCGCAGAGGCGACGGGATTCTGCCACCGGAGCGTTCTTGTAGCCCCGGAACAACCGGTGCACGCTGTCGCCGACGCGGTAGGAGGTCACCGATGCCACCGGGGCCAGGGGCATCAACAGGCTCCCCACGATCGTCTTGCAGCAGAAACAGAGTGCGAACCCGCTACGGGTGGGGCCCTCACAGACCCGGCAGACCGCCGCGTGATGGTCGAACGAAGTCACGATGCCCTCCGATCCAGAAGGAAGCCGGCTCATCAGCCGGTGTCGTGTGCCGGCGAAGCTCTCGGAGATGCGCCGCGATGTGACCGGCCGTGCTGTGACCGGAACGCTCGTTCGGTCAGAGCGAGGAGGAGGTTCCCTCGTCGGACGGGCGGTGGAGGAGGAAGGTGCCGGTCGACCGACTGACCAACCGGTCCTTCTCATCGATCACCGATGCCTCGGCGTAGGCCACCTGGCGGGCAAGCCGCACCACCTCGCCGCGCAGTCGGTAGGTCTCCCCCACCATCGCCGGCCGCATCGTCTCGACCTTCATCTCCAGTGTGGCCCGGGTGCGGGCACGGCCGGGCAACGCCGCATTGATGGCGAAGTTCATGGCGGCATCGAGGAGCAGTCCGTGCACCCCCGCCTGCACCACCCCGTGGGGGTTGCAGGCCACCTGGGCCGGCTGAAACGAGCCGCCGACCCACCCGAGGTCCTCGCCGTCCACCCCGTAGTCGTCGAACGAAGCGCCCACCGTGCCGATGAGCTCCATCCCGCCGTTTCCCAACCAGCGGTCCATGTCCTTGATCCGGGCCATCATCTTCTCGACCGTAGTGCGGGGAGGGGTCAGGCACGCGGGACGTCCCCGTGGCAGGATTTTCGGGCGCCGACTAGGGTTCTTGACCGAGCAGTCAAGTTTTTGGCTCAGACAGTCGTTCAACCGTCAGAAGTTCCACCACAAGCCGAATCTGGCCGGCAGGAGTTCGCTCCGCCGGACCCCGGAAGGAGATACATCATGACCAACGCCGTCATTGTCGACGCTGTCCGTACCGCCGGAGGTAAGCGCAACGGGAAGCTGCGCAACTGGCACGCCGCTGACCTGGGCTCGGAGCCCTTGAAGGCCCTGGTGGAGCGCAATGATCTCGATCCCGGCCTCGTTGACGACGTGATCATGGGTTGTGTGATGCAGGTGGGCGAGCAGTCCCTCAACGTCGGCCGCAATGCCGTGCTGGCCGCCGGGTTCCCCGAGTCGGTCCCCGCTACCACCATCGACCGCCAGTGCGGCTCGTCCCAGCAGGCCTGCCACTTCGGTGCCCAGGGTGTGATCGCCGGGGCGTATGACATCGTGATCGCCGGCGGCGTCGAGGTCATGACCCGCACCCCAATGGGTGCCTCGGTGGTCCGCGACCTCGGGTACCCCTTCGGCCCCCGCATGATGAACCGCTACGCGGAGCGCGGCGGACTGGTCAGCCAGGGTGAAGGTGCCGAACTGATCTGCGAACAGTGGGGCATCTCGCGTGAGGACCTCGATGAGTTCTCCGTGCGGTCCCACCAGCGTGCTGCCCAGGCCACGGCCGAAGGCCGGTTCGAGCGGGAGATCATCCCGGTGGCCGTCAAAGATGACGACCGGGCCGACACCGACGAGATGATGGCCGCCGACGAGGGCATCCGCCCCGACTCCTCCGTCGAGGTGCTGGGCAACCTGAAGCCGGCGTTCCGACCCGAAAACGGAAGGGTGACCGCGGGCAACTCGTCGCAGATTACCGACGGCGCCTCGGGCGTGCTGATCATGAGCGAGGAGAAGGCATCAGCCCTCGGCCTCACCCCCCGTGCCCGCTTCCACAGCTTCGCCGTGGTCGGTAGCGACCCGATCAAGATGCTGACGGGTCCGATCCCGGCCACCCAGTCGGTGCTCGAGAAGGCCAAGCTGACGCTCGACGACATGGATGCCATCGAGATCAACGAGGCCTTCGCCGCGGTGGTCCTGGCCTGGCAGAAGGAGCTCGGAGCCGACCTCGACAAGGTCAACGTCAACGGAGGGGCCGTCGCCCTCGGGCACCCACTGGGGGCATCCGGTGCCAAGTTGATGGCCACCCTGCTCAATGAGCTGGAGCGCACCAACGGCCGCTACGGCCTCCTCACCATGTGTGAAGGTGGCGGCATGGCCAATGCCACCATCATCGAGCGCTTGGGCTGACAGCGAAGGACCGGCTGCCCGCTGCCGGACCACCGGGTCTGCAGTGGAACCGGCTGCCCCGATAGTTAGGGATGCGATGAAGAACCGGCCCGTTTGGGCCGGTTCTTCGCGTCTCCACCGTCCCGGAAGGATCGGTACTTGGGAAGGCCAGGTCCGGGTCAGTGGTAGCGGGTGGCAAGGATGAGGCCCGCGAAGATGGCGCCGATCGCCGCCACCAGCCACAGGTTGTTGACGCCGCCCGGAAGCAGGTCGGCGTAGTTGAGGATGACCACCAACACCCCTAGGAGGAACATCACGATGATGAGGATCCCCATCCACTTGGGGCTCGTCTTGGTGCTCTTCGCTATGGGAGGCGTGTACCGGCTGCTCTGGACCGAGGTGGTCGCCACCGTGGTGCGACCTCCCGCGGAACGGCCCTTCTTCTGCGCTTTGCCCGGTCCCGCCTTGGCGTTGGATGCCATGGCCGAAGAATAGCCACCAACCACCGGGGGTTGGGGCCGGGGGCAGGGCCGACCGCCCCGGCCGGTACCATCGGTGGACCATGGCGACTCGAGTACTGGTCATCGACAACTACGACTCGTTCGTCTACAACCTCGTCCAAGAGCTGGGGAAACTGGGCGCCGAACCGGTGGTTCATCGCAACGACGCCATCGACATCGACGGGATTCGATCGGCGTCACCCGACGCCATCCTCATCTCCCCTGGCCCCGGGCGACCGGAGGATGCCGGCATCTCCACGCTGGTGATCAGGGAGCTGGCCGGCGAGTTCCCGATCCTCGGGGTGTGCCTGGGGCACCAGGCCATCGGGCAGGTCTACGGCGGCGAGGTGGTGTCCGCCCCCACACTCATGCACGGCAAGACCTCGGCCGTCCACCATGGCGGCGAGGGTGTGTTTGCCGGGCTACCCGACCCGTTCATAGCAACCCGCTACCATTCGCTGGTGGTGGAGCCGGCCAGCGTGCCCGAGGTACTTGAGGTCACCGCCACCACGGCCGACGGGGTGATCATGGGACTGCGCCACCGCCATCTGCCCGTGGAAGGTGTCCAGTTCCACCCCGAATCGCTGCTCACCCCCAGCGGGCCCGCCCTGCTGGCCAACTTTCTGGCATCCGTGGCACGGCGCTGAGCTTGGCTGAGATCGGATAGAGCCCTCAGGGAGGCTGGGGACGTCTACCCCCTCCTGTGGTGGGGGGTGGTCGTCGTTGACGACGAGGGGCTCGTGGTGGTGGTGGTGGTAGATGTCGTTGTGGTGGTGGTCGTGGTGGTCGGTGGAGGGCCAGAGGACACAACGATGTTGACAGAGCTCCCCGGCGCCACCGACGTTCCGGTGGGTGGATCCGACGAGATCACGAAATTGGCCTGATACTGCGTGGACGGTTGGTAGGTCTGGGTTCCCACCGTAAGTCCGGTCGCACCCAGGGCCTGACCAGCCTGGACCGCAGTGAGGTTGATCAACGCCGGTACCGTGACATTTGATGGGCCGGACGAGACGGTCAGAGTCACGGTGCTCCCCTGCGGTATTTTGCTACCGGCGGTCGGGTCCGAGCTCAATACCGTGCCTGCCACGGCATTGTTGGTCTGGCTCTTGGTGGCGGGCACCAGGCCGGCGCCCCGCAGGATCGTCTCAGCATTGCTCAACGAGGTGTTGGTGATCCCCTGGGGAACGGTCACCTTCTGGACCGGAGCGGCAATCGCCACTTTCAAGGTGACCGTGTCGCCCTTCTTCACCAGCGCGTAGGGAGCAGGGTCGGTAGTGATCACCGTGCCGGGGGCATCGCTCGAGACCTGGTTGGACCTGGCAACCATCAGGCCGTCGTTCTTCAGAATCGCCGTGGCCGGGACCACCTGCTTACTCACCACATTTGGCAGATTGAAGGACGGGCTTCCGCCGAAGTAGCCCAGGTTGCGGCCCAGCAGGTAGCCGGCACCGGCCAGCAGGATCAACAGGACGGCCAGCACGATGGCGTAGTTCCGGGTCCGATTGGTGCCGCTCTCTTCAGCCTCCTCTCCGCCGTCTGCCGCAGACGTGGCGGCCATTGCCTGGGTGGCGTCCACGCCAGCCACCGCGCTGATCGCCTGGGTGGCTCCGACGCCCTGGGCCGCCAGCATGGCCGTCGTGTCGTCCATGGCCAGCACGGATCGACCCTCGTTGAACCGCAGCAGGTCGGCCCGCAGTTCTTCGGCCGTGGAGTACCGGTGGGCCGGGTCCTTGGCCATCGACTTGAGGATGATGGCCTCGAACGTCGGGGGGATCGAAGGATTGAGCTCACGTGGTGCCGGAGGGTGGTCGCGCACGTGCTTGGAGGCCACCGCCACCGGGGACTCACCCAGGAATGGCGGTCGGCCGGTGACCATCTCGAACAGGACGACGCCGAGCGAGTAGATGTCGCTGCGGGCGTCGACCCCGATACCCTCTGCCTGCTCGGGTGAGAAGTAGGTGGCCGTGCCCATGACCGCGCCGGTCTGGGTGAGGCTCTCCTCGGTGTTGATGGCCCGGGCGATGCCGAAGTCGGTCACCTTCACCTGGCCGTCATCGGTGATCAGGACATTGCCCGGCTTCACGTCACGGTGGATTACGCCGTGCTTGTGAGCGAACCCGAGGGCCGCAGCCACATGGGCCCCGATGTCCGCGGTGCGCTCGGGCGACAAGGTGCCGGCCGACTTCAGGATCGAGGACAACGGTCGCCCGTCGATGAATTCCATCACGATGAAGTACGTGCCGGTGTCCTCGCCCCAGTCGAACACCGGGACAATGTTCGGATGGGAGAGATTGGCTGCGGCCTGGGCTTCCCTGCGGAACCGTTCGACGAACGAGCGGTCCACCGAGAGCTCGGGGAAGAGCACCTTGAGAGCCACCGGTCGGTCCAGCAACCGGTCACGGGCACGATAGACCTCCGCCATGCCGCCACGGGCAATCAGATGGTTCAGTTCGTAGCGCTCGGAGAATACGCGTGGAGTCTGGGACGGGTCCATGTGGGTCAAAGCCTAGGCCTGCGTTCGCTCGGTTTCGGTGTACTCATCGTTCCTCATTCAGGTTCAACGGCAATGGCTGTCGGGACAGGTTGTGGGGAAGATCGCTGCCGCAGGGGCGGTGGACGGTTCGTCGGGATCGCATCATGGCGTCGCCGCCAACGCATCGCCGAGGATGGTCAGCATCGGCGGACCGGACACCTGGGCCCCGGTGGCACTGCCCGGCTGATTGGGAACCGCCACTGCGACCGCCACCTTCGGATCGTTGGCCGGAGCGAAGGCGACCATCCAGTCGTTGGTCAGGTTGCTGCCTGTGGCGTTGCCGGTCCCCGTCTCGGCGGTGCCGGTCTTGGCCGCCACGTTCCAGCTGGCGGGGAACCCGACACCAGAGGCTGTGCCGCTGGCGACCACGCCCTGCATGAGCTGGGTCACTGCTCCTGCCGTGATGAAGTTGGTGGCGCTCAGCCACTTGGTCGGGGTGTAGGTCTTGACCAGGTTGCCCTGGGTGTCCCGGATCTGCTGCATGACGTGGGGGGTCATGATCACCCCCTGGTTGGCGATCCCTGCCACCACCACAGCCATCTGCAGGGCCGTGGCGACGACCGTGGTGCTCTTGCCGGCTGCGTTCGTCCCGAACCCCTGGCCGAAGGCGGCGGTGGCCTTCAACGGGTCGTCGCCGGTCAGATCGGCGGCTGTCGGGAAGAGCGAGGTGGACACGCCCGGCAGGTCGAGAGGGATCCGCTGGTTGAAGCCGAAGGCCTGTGCCTCGGTGGCCAGGTTCGGGCCGAGGGCGATGCCCATCTGGGCGAACGCCGTATTGCACGACTGGGGAAGCGTCACCTGGATGGTCCCACCACATTTCTCATAGGAGCCGTCGGCTTGTTGGTAGTTGCAGAGCTTGGTGACTCGTCCGTTCACCTGGATGCAGTCGGTCTGCGGGTAGTCGATCTTGGCCAACGACGGGTCATGGTCGTAGACGGCCGACGAGGTCACCGCCTTAAACGTCGAGCCGGGCATGAAGCCGTATTGGAAGGCGCGGGAGACAAGCGGGCTCGACGCCCCACCGTTCGGGTTCAGTCCCAAGTAGTAGGCCATTTCGGTCTTGGCATTCGGACTGACCAAGGGGTTGGGGTCGAAGGTCTTGACTCCGTACATCGCTTCGACGGCGCCGGTCTTGACATTCAGGACGACCGCCCCGGCATCGGGCGCAGTGTTGTAGGCATCGACTTTCTCCAGTTCCGCTGCCACTTGGTTCTGGAGCTGGATATTGACGGTCAGGGTCACGTTGTCGGTGGTGGTGCGATTGACCAGCCAGTCGCGGAGCGACGTCGCCGGCCGGGTGTGGGACTCAAGGTAGCTGTTGTACTCACCCTCAATGCCGGTGGTGTGCCCATAGATTGGAGAGTCGTAGCCGACGATCTGCGAGAACAGCGTCGCCGTGAACGGGTTGTAGACCCGCCGGTACTTGTCGGTGGTGCCGGACGATGGTACCGAGCTGGCCAGCACCACGCCGTCGGCGGACAGGATGTCGCCTCGGGGCTGGTCCCGCGCCACCGCCAGCACATGGGGATTGCTCGGATTGTTGGCCAGCGAGGTGGCTTTGATCACCTGGATGTTGTTGAGTTGGATGAACAGGGCTACGAAACACAGCATCATGAAGATCCCGAGTCGCCGAATCCGCTTCTCCATCAGGTCACCTTCGTCGTGGTCGGGGACGATGTTGGTGTAGTCGCGGGCGACGTGGCCGGAACCTGCGGATTCAACTGCTGCTGCCTGATGTTCACCAGATTGGCGACGTAGTTGCGGGCCGCTCCCACCGATGACTCCTCCACGCCAGCGTTGAGCGCTCCCAGGTAGTTGCCCGGGACATCAGCGGTGGTGGCTCCGGTGCGTTGCACCTCGACCGGGTGGTACCACAGGAAGCCCCCGATCCGGCCCTGGTAGATGACCAGCTCGTTCTTGCTGACGCCCACGAAGTAGGAGTTGGTGTCGTACCAGCGGATAGCAGCGAAAGCCCCGACGAGAATGGCCCCGAACAGGATCACGAACAGCAACGTCCGGAACGTGATGAGGCGCCGGCCCCGGGCCGCCCGGCGCTGGCGGCGCTTGGCCTTGCGACGCTCGCGCCGGCTCGGGAGCCCGGCTTCGGCCGCGGCTGCGGGTGGAAGGGAGGTCGCGTCATCGACCTCGGCCTCGGTCTGGTCCGTGGAGCTCCGGAAGTCAGAGGACACCGCGGCAACCGTCGGCTCGGAGGTCTCGTCGTCTTCGCCCACCACCACGTCGACGACGACCACCGTGATGTTGTCGCTGCCTCCGTGGGTGCGAGCGGCCCGGACCAGCAGGCCCGCCGCCTCACCGGGGTCGGTCACCGAGGAGAGCACCTCGGTGATCTGTGCGGTGTCCAGCTCGTTGGTCAGGCCGTCGCTGCACAGCAGGAAGCGGTCCCCCCGGACGGGCTGGATCCTCCACAGGTCGACCGCCACGTCGGACGACACCCCGAGGGCCCGGGTCAGGATGTGCCGGTGAGGGTGGACGGCAGCCTCTGCAGACGTCAATTCGCCGGTGCGGACCATCTCCTCGGCCAGGCTGTGGTCGGTGGTGATCTGAGTAAGTTCGCCGTCGTGATAGCGGTACGAGCGTGAATCACCCACGTTGACCAGGGCCAGGGCGTCCCGACCGTCCTCGTTGACCAACGCCACGGCGGTGAGCGTGGTGCCCATGCCCCGCAGCTCGGGGTTCCCGAGACTGTGTTCCCAAACGACGGTATTGGCCTCCGAGACCGCCTCGGAAAGACCGGCGCCGGTGGGTTGCCTCCCGAACGACGCCGAAAGGGCGTCCACGGCCAATCGGGAGGCCACCTCGCCACCGGCATGGCCACCCATGCCGTCGGCCACCGCAAACAGGTTGGCGGACTCGACGGCCAGGTCCTGATTGACGGAGCGGACCAGCCCGGTGTCGGTGGCCGATCCTGATCGGAGAAGGGTCATCTCACTTCCCCACTTCGAACACGGTGCCGCCGACCTGCAGCAGGTCACCCTTTTCGAGTTTGGTGCGCTCTGTCAGGCGAACCGTGTTCACCCAGGTGCCGTTGGTGGAGCCGAGATCCTCGGCCCACAGATTCCCGTCGAGACGGAACAGGCGGGCGTGCAGGTTGGACGAGTAGGTGTCGTAGTCGATGGGGACGCCGCAACCCGGCGCCCGGCCGACGGTGACCTCGTCACCGATCTCATAGACCCGGCCGGCCTGATCCTCAGGCCGGATCACGTGGAGTTGCAGGTGACGACCCCGGCCTCCCTTGCCGCTGGTGACCGGATCAGCATCGCGCCCGCGGCGGCGACGCCGCTTCAGGGGCCGGACCTCCACCCATACCGCCCGGACCACCCACATGAAGAACAGCCACAACAGGAGGATGACCCCGTACTCGAGGGTTCGGAGGACCGGCGTGTTGTCGGTTGGTCCAGGGAGTGAAACCAGAATCAGATGCATCAACGCTCAGTGGCCGCTGATCACGAGGTCTCGAACCGGAGGACGGTCGTACCGATCACGATCTGATCCCCATCAGCCAGGGTCCGTTCGTGGATCGTCGCGCCGTTGACCCGGGTGCCGTTCGTCGAATTCAGGTCCACGACCGCGACCTCGTTGCCCACCCGGCGGATTTCGGCATGTCGGCGACTGGCGTTGGGGTCGGTGACCATGATGGAGCTTTCCGGGAGACGCCCGATGGTGATGGGCTCGGGACCGAGGACGACCCGATCGCCGTCGGCCAGAACTATCGATGCCGCGGGGAGGCCCGAAGGGCCCTCGTGGACCTCGGAGACGATGGCGAAGCGACCCCGCCGTTGGCGCGGATCCTCTACCGCAGACACGGTTACCGGGCCCACGAAGACGTACTCCTCGGTGCGGGCGTGGTCCCGGGCCGCCTCCTCGAGTTCCCGGATGAGGGCATCGAGAAAGCTTTCGAAACGGTCGAAATCAGTGGGTGACAGGTGCACCACAAAGGCATTGGGCGCGATGAGTCCGTGGACGCCCAGCCGGCGCTGGAGGTCCATTTCCCTGGTGAGACGACGACCGATCTCCACGGGGTGGAGTTCTCCCCGAAAAGCCTTGGACAAGGTACCGTCAACCATGCGCTCGAGGCGCCCTTCGAACTTCTGGAGTCCCATGCTGGCGTCAGCCTACCGGTGCCAACCCCCAGGTAGGGGGTAGGGCCGGTTCGGGTCGGTTTTACCGGATCGTCGGTCCTGGGGCGGTCAGCTGGATGGACCATCCCACCCGTGGCGTGAACCAGCCGATTCCCGCATCGGGTAGCCTCTAGCGGTCGCTCGGGCGAGTGGCGGAATTGGCAGACGCGCAGGATTCAGGTTCCTGTGTCCGAAAGGATGTGGGGGTTCAAGTCCCCCCTCGCCCACCAGGGGGTGTCGACATAATCGGGCTGGTCGCGTCGACATTACTCAGAGGACAAAGGGCTCCTCATGGCCCAAAGGGACTGGCACGCCCCCGAGG
>JADGOF010000420.1 GCA_017883105.1 Acidimicrobiales bacterium | reverse complement strand
AGACGACCTTGCAGCGTCTCGCCCACCCCCAACAGGATCTTGATCGCTTCGACCGCCTGGATCGATCCGACGATGCCCGGAAGCACACCGAGGACACCGGCCTCGGAGCAACTGGGGGCCAACTCGGCCGGAGGCGGCTCGGGGATCATGCACCGGTAACACGGTCCCTCATAGGGGTTGAACACCGTGGCCTGACCCTCGAAGCGGAAGATCGAACCGTGCACCACCGGAATCCGCTTCAGCAGCGAGGCGTCGTTCACCAGGTACCTGGTGGGGAAGTTGTCGGTGCCGTCCACGATGACGTCATACCCGTCGATGATGTCGAGGATGTTGTCAGCGCCCAGCCGGACGTCGTAGGTCACGACGTTGATGTCGGGATTGATCAGCGTGAGGGTCTTCTTGGCCGAATCGACCTTGCGCTCGCCGATCCGGTCCGTGTTGTGGAGGATCTGGCGTTGGAGGTTCGACGCATCGACCACGTCCATGTCGATGATGCCGATGGTCCCCGCTCCGGCGGCGGCCAGGTAGAGGGCGGCGGGCGACCCGAGGCCGCCGGCGCCCAGTAACAGCACCTTGGAATCGAGGAGCTTGAGCTGGCCGACTACCCCCACCTCGGGAAGCAGCAGGTGACGCTGATAGCGATTTCGCTGCTCGGGGGTGAGCGACTGGGGGGCCGCCCAGGCCCGGCCCTCGTCCTTCCAGCGGTTGAACCCACCGATCACCGACGACACGTCGGTGTAGCCCAACTCCTGCAAGGTGTCGGCGGCGAAGGCGGAACGGGTCCCCCCGGCGCAGTAGATGACCAGGTGCGACGACTTATCGGGAATCCGGCCCTCGACCGAGGTCTCGAGGGTGCCCCGGGGGATGTGGACGGCCCCGGGCAGAGCTCCCTGTTCGTACTCGTCCGGCTCCCGGACGTCGAGGATCACCGCATTGCCCGCGGTGATCTCCCGTTCGGCCTCGGCGGGCTCGATCTCCCGAATGGACGCCTTGGCAGCGGCCAGCATTTCCCTGAAAGTGGGCACGGCAGTCACAATCCTTTTCCGACGGCGCTCGCACCGGTCGAAACCGGCCCGTCGCGCAGCTCAACATCGAAGTAAACACTACCAGCGGGGTCACCATTCCCCCGGGGCGCACATGGTCAGCGATGGGCCCCGGACAGACCGGTAGCGTGCGGCCCATGGAGCTGAGCGAAGCCATCCGGCGCAGGCACATGACCAGGAACTTCACCGGCCGACCCCTCGGGTCCGGCCTGGTCGACCAACTGCTGGAACGGGCTCTGCGGGCGCCGTCGGCGGGAAACACGCAGGGCCGCGACTTCGTGGTGCTGGAGGGTCCCGAACAGACGGCCCGCTACTGGGACACCACCACCGATCCCGCCTGGCGGGCCCGTTCCGCACGGTTTGGCGGGCTGTCCCGTGCCCCGGTTGTCGTTCTCCCCTTCACCGATCCTGTCAGCTACGCGGCCCGCTACCTAGAACCCGACAAACTCCGGTCCGACCAGGAGGAGTTGGCGTGGGTGGTCCCCTTCTGGTTCGTCGACGCCGGCTTCGCGGTCATGACGCTGCTGCTCGGAGCGGCCGAAGCCGGCATCGGAGCTTCGTTCCTCGGCAACTTCAGGGGCGAGGAGGCGCTACGCACCGAGCTCGGCGTGCCCGATCGTCTCCGCTGGCTGGGTGCGGTCCTGCTGGGCGAGGCGGGCGAGGAGGACCCTCCGTCGCCGTCGTCCACCCGACCCCGCCGCACGCTGGCGGACAGCGTCCACCGGGATGGCTGGTAGCCGGCGCCCATCTGGTCTTCCGGTCGTCGAGGCAAGTCGTTGCCGGGACGGGACACCCGATCTAGCATCGGATCGTCCCGGACATGCCTCGTTCACCGCAGGGAGCACGCGCCAGTGGCCCCCAAGCCGGGACGCAAGAAGCCTGCGGTGCGAGGGTTCCGCGACACGAGAGAGGAGTACACCCAATGACTGATACGGCGGTCTCTGACGGTGCAGCCCCACCCCACTCCGGTGGCGGCCCTCCTCCGCTTCCCGAGTTCTCCATTGTGCCGGTCCGCGGCCTCCCCATTGTGGCCGCCCTCCTCGTCGGGCTGATCGTGGCCATCGCCTCCAATTCGTTGTGGGCGCTCACCTTCTTCCATGTCGGCGGAGGCGCGCTGTGGACGGGCATCGACCTGTTCGTCGGGCTGATCATCGGACCGATCCTCGGGCGCCTCTCCATTCCTGCTCGGGTGGAGTTCTCCATCCGGTTCATGCCCAAGATGGTGCTGGTCATGCCCACGCTGGTGGCCTTGACTCTGGGATCGGGCTTCCAACTGGCCCGGCACCTGGGCAATCTGGACGCCGCCTATCCCCACCACGGGTGGCTGGTGGCCTCCTACGTCATCGTCGGGGTCATGGCGGTCATCGCCTTGGGGCTCCTCGAGCCCGCGAATCTGGCCGTGCTGTTCGAGCTGAAGAAGCCTCGACCCAACGGCGAGCGGATCGGCCGGCTGATGAAGGTCTTCGTATTCACCGCGGGCATCACCGGCCTCATGCAGATCGCCACCATCGTGATCATGACCTTCCTGGCCTCCCGATGACCATCGCCACGGACAGTCCGCCCGCCGATAGCGGCGCCATGGACGAGGTGGACCGGCGGCAGGCCGACCTTCCGCCGGTGGCCAAACTGGCCGCCCTCACCTTGATGCTGGTGGTGGCCGGTGGGATCTACCTGGCCGCGCACGTCGGCCACCCGGCCTCCCTGGTGCCTGCGTTCGCCGTGGCTGTCGCCGCCGCGCTGGTGCTGGTGGTCAACGTGGTGCTGCTGGCCCGAATCAGGGGGTTCGCCTGGGACACCTTCTTCCGGGTGACGGGATGGGCCCTCCTGGCCTACCTGGTGATGGCCGGGATCCTCGAATACGTCTTCGTCTACGACCACAC
>JADGOF010000419.1 GCA_017883105.1 Acidimicrobiales bacterium | reverse complement strand
GACCCGAAAGCGACGATTCGGCCTCGTGACCAGGGTGAACGTGCGGACCACTGAAACTGCATTTCCCCTGGTCAACGCCTATCCGCGCGGCCACTAAGTCGGT
The DNA here is from genome assembly GCA_017883105.1 of Acidimicrobiales bacterium. Lineage (GTDB taxonomy): Bacteria > Actinomycetota > Acidimicrobiia > Acidimicrobiales > RAAP-2 > Bog-756. The sequence goes on along the minus strand of JADGOF010000419.1, from coordinate 2,822 downwards.
GGGGCCCGATGGTGCATAGGAGGCCCACTCGGAAAAGAGCCAACCGCCGGCTGCATCGAGCCTGCCGGCCTTGTCATAGCCGGCAAGTGCCGTGCAAGCCGGGGCCAGGTCAACTGTCGTCCCGTTGCTCGCCTTCGCCGCCGGAGTCGCACGGCAAGCACTGACCAGGGAGTCGAGAACGAGTTGCGCCTCGAGGGACTGGTCGCTCTGCCACATCGCCTGCAGGGTCGGAATGGTGAATTTGGGCGATCCCAGTCCGTCCGTCCCTGCCACCCGCTGAGCGATCATCTGGTTGCCGAGGCGGGTGCGAAGGCCCTGGATCGTGTCGATAGTGCCGATGATCGGTGAGAATGCCGGAAACGGCGAACTGGGATTGGCCAGCCAGTAGGAGTCATTCGAGTTCTCGACGTAGTCCGTTCGAATCGTGTGGGGCATGTGGGTGGCGTTGAAGATGCCCGGAACCGGCGTACCGGCGTCTGTTCCCCATGCGCAGGATGATCGTGAACCGTCGAGCGTGACGACGCCGGCCGTTGCATAGACGATCGATGCCACCCCTGACGGGGTACAGGTGTCGATCAGGGACTGGCTGACATTCGGTGTATTGCCCACGTCCCCGTACAGCGCGTGTCCGGTGTCGTCCGACGCAATGGTGTTGAAGGTCGGGATGGCCAGGTAGGTCGACTCGACGTCCAACAAATCTTGAACCGATGTGGCCTGGCCCATCCTGAGGAACTGGTTGGCGGCCCGTGTCCCGTCGTTCATGGTCGAGTCGTCGATGGCGTAGGCAGTCGTGGAGTCCCATTTGTAATTGGCCTGGGGTACCACCAAGACCCGGCCCCACTGGGTCGTATAGAAGGTGTGCGACCGAATGCCGTGACCTGTGTCCACCTTTGCCACGACCGTACCCATCTTGTGCGGCTGTCCATCCACGTAGTAGCTGGTTGGATCGCCGGGCACGAGCTTCAGCTGGAAGAAGGTGAATCGGAAGCTGGTGGAGACCGTATGGGTCCATGCCAGATGCTGATTGAACCCGATCCCGATCAAGGGGAATCCCTCCAGGGTGCCGCCCAACACGTTGTACTGGCCCGGAACCGTGAGCTGGGCCATCCAGAACCGCTCTGTGCCACGCCAAGGGAAGTGCGGGTTGGCCAGTAACATCCCATCGTCGGCCGCGGTGTCCTGCGCACCGATCCCGATACCATTCGAACCCGATGTGGACCCGCCGGTCGCTCCGAACTGAGCCACGGGTGAGGCACTCGCCGGTGTTCCGGCCACCGAGGAGCGGGAGGGCTGGTGAACGTCCGACGTCGCCGCTGCGGGCTGGCCGGGTGGCACCGCCTGAACCTCGTCGGAGATGACCTGGGCGCTCGAGGCTTCGGTCGTGATCTGGACGCCGCGGAGAAGCATGTCGTTGAGGGTGATCGCCCGGACCCAAGGCTTCCCTGCACACCGGGGATCGTGGAGGCTCCCCGAGTGGAGGTAGGCGTTGTAGCCGGAGACGAACCCTCGGTACACCGCCAACACTTGGGGAAGCGGACCGACGGGAGGCGGCTGGCTGAGCTCTGCGGTTGCAACGCCCGCCGACTTCAGCGACTGCCAGAAGAAATCGGAATTGAGGTTGGAGTCCTGCGCCCCGGCCGAATAGTTGAGGCTCAGGCCTTTCGGCCCGAAGTACCGGGAACGCTGCCCGTTGACCGTGACGAAGTCATCGGCCAGGGTGCAGAAATTGTCCTGCGCGAACGCCCAGGCGTCGCCGTATCCGAGGGCGGTGAAGTTCGCGGCTCGGATGTGCGGGATGCCTGCTCGGTCGCGGGTGATGCTGACCTGAGATGCTTGGGGAATCGCTGCCGGGTTGGATGTGCAGGCCGATAGGGTCGAACCCGCTGTCACCAGTGCAAGCAGGACCGAGCCGTACCGTATTGGTCGCTGGCGCATCGAGGTCAACGTACCAGGGATCATCGCTCCGGCCATCGGGGCAAACGCGTCACGACGGGACGGTACGTGCGGTGGATCGGTCGGCCCTGGGGTGGACATCTGCAGAACCGAATCGAGCATAGAGTGGGTATCTCCAGCTCGGTACAGAGAGGAGGCTCGGGTGACGCTCATGTTTCGGCCCGGAGCGACCGTTCTCGACGCGATCGGATCCACGCCCCTCATCGAGGTGGATGGGGTCTGGCTGAAGCTCGAGTACCTCAACCCTTCCGGCTCGATCAAGGCCCGGATGGCCCGCTACATCATCGAACGAGCCGAACGGGAGGGCCTCCTCCATCCCGGCGACACCATCGTCGAGGCCTCGAGCGGCAACACGGGGAACGCGATGAGCATGGTGGCGGCGGTGAAGGGCTACAGGATGGTCGTCGTCATGCCCGAAGGCCTGAGCCCCGAGCGGGCGGCAATCTCGACCGCGTTCGGGGCCGAGCTGCTCAACGTCGGCAATTTCCACGTCAACGAGGCATTGGAGTTGGTGCGCCATCTCGGTGACCAGCCCGGCCACTTCGCACCGCTCCAGTTCGAGTCGGAGTGGAACGTGGAGGAGAACAAGACGTGGCTGGGGCGCGAGATCATCGAACAACTTCCGCCTGATGCGCTGCCGGACGCGTTCGTGATGGAAGTCGGTACCGGAGGAACGTTGGCAGGGGTCGGCCAGGCGCTGCGGGCGGTGAATCCCGACGTGTTGATCGTGGCCCTCGAGCCGAGCGAGTCGTGCACTATCCAGTGCGGTGACAGAGCGCCGGGATAAACCGGCATGGAGAAAGGAATGAAAGAGTCCCACATCGAAGGAGTAGCGAACCACGGTGGCCCCGAGTCATGCGTCTGTGTCC
>JADGOF010000418.1 GCA_017883105.1 Acidimicrobiales bacterium | reverse complement strand
GGCCGGATGCAGGACGTCGACCCCTTCGACCTCGATCCGCGAGGTCCCCGCTCCCTTGATGCGTGCGCCCATCGAGTTGAGGAAGTCGGCCAGATCCCGTACCTCGGGCTCGCGTGCCGCGTTCTCGATGACCGTGGTCCCCTTGGCCAGGGTGGCCGCCATCAAGACGTTGTCGGTGCCGGTGTGGCTCGGGTACTCAAGGACCACCCGGTTGCCCACCAGCCGGGGCATCGACGCCACCGTCGACTCGACCCGGCCTTCGACGTAGCCGTGGGACGATTCGAATGCGGCGCCCATCGATTCGAGGGCCCGCAGGTGCATGTCGATGGGGCGGGGGCCGAAGTCGTCGCCGCCGGGCATCGACACCTTGGCCCACCCGTGACGGGCCAGCAGCGGCCCGAGTACCACCACCGAGGCTCGCATCTTCTCCACCAGCTCGTGAGGGGCCTCGGGGACCACATCCGCCGGGGTGGTCACCACCAGCTCGTCAGGCGTCTCTCCCCGAGCCACGTCGACGCCCATGGCCCCGAGCACGTCGGCCATGATGTCCACGTCGGAGATCCGGGGGACGTTGGTCAGCACATGGCGGCCTTCGGCCAGCAGGCAGGCCGCCATCAGCTTCAGTACCGAGTTCTTGGCTCCGCCGGCCCGCACCGAGCCCGAGAGCGGCCCGCTGGCGTTTACAATGAACCGATCCACCCTTCCAGTATGGCCCCTCGTGCCCGGGGCACCCGATGATGGTGCCGGGCCCCCGCTCCGCATTCCGTCCCTCACCGCCGTATGGCAGTCCCGCCAGCCACTATCGTCAACATCTGTGACCACCAACCAGGCACCGGACCGCAATCTGGCCATGGAACTCGTCCGCGTCACCGAGGCGGCGGCACTCGCCGCATCCCGGTGGATGGGGCGGGGCGACAAGGAAGGGGCCGACGGTGCCGCCGTCAACGCCATGCGCATCGTGCTCTCCAGCATTGCCATGGACGGTGTGGTGGTCATCGGCGAGGGGGAAAAGGACAACGCCCCCATGCTCTACAACGGCGAACGCATCGGGGACGGCACGCCCCCCAAGGCCGACATCGCCGTGGACCCCATCGACGGGACCACCCCAACGGCCCTCGGTCGGGGCGGCGCCCTGGCGGTGATCGCCGTTTCCGAGCAGGGCACCATGTTCGACCCGGGACCGTGCGTCTACATGGAGAAGCTGGCGGTTGGGCCCCGGGCGGTTGGGTCCATCGACATCACCCGGCCCATCGAGGACAACGTGGCCGCAGTGGCCAAGGCCGTCAGCCGGTCCGTGAGGGATCTGACCGTGGTCATCCTCGACCGTCCCCGGCACGCGGAGATCATCGCCTCCGTGCGCAGCACGGGAGCCCGCATCCGCCTCATCACCGACGGCGACGTGGCCGGGGCCATCGCCACCTCGTGGCCCGATACCGGCGTGGACCTCCTGGTCGGGGTGGGGGGCACCCCGGAGGGCGTCATCGCCGCGGCCGCCCTCAAGTCGATGGGCGGGGAGATCCAGGGGCGCCTATGGCCCCGCAATGAAGTCGAGCGGCAGGCGGCCCTCGACGCCGGCTATGACCTGGACGCCGTGCTCACCACCGATGACCTGGTCCGCGGGGACAACTGCTTCTTCGCAGCCACCGGCATCACCGACGGTGAGCTGCTCCTCGGTGTCCGCTACGACGAGTTCGGGGCCAACACCCAGTCACTGGTCATGCGGTCCAAGTCAGGGACGGTGCGGTTGATTCACGCTCACCACCCGCTCCACAAGATCAGCGAGTACAGCGCCATCGAATTCGGCTGAAGGTAGGTGGCCGGCCCCGGGCCGAGGCACCGGCTGCCTCAGGCGTTGGCCGGTGCCTCGGAGGCCTCGAGGCGAACCTCGGCCCGGCGCAGGGCGGCTTCGGCCTCGAGCAGGTCGGCATCGGGCTCTTCACCTTCGGTCGGGGTACGGCCGGCGGCCCCACCGAGTTCGCCGATCCGAACCTCGGCCGCCTCCTTGGCGGCGCGGGCCCGGTCGACGTCGATCTCCTCGGCCAGCTCGGCCACGCTAATCAGCAGGGTGACCCGAGTGCCGGTGGTGGCCTCGCCGTCTCGGACATCGCCCGCTGCGTTGAGCACCACGTCCTGCTCGACCTGGGTGAAGCCACCGTGGACGGAGGCCCGGAGGTCCCCACCTTCGGGGCGGACCACCCGGACCACGCCGGGCTGGACTGTGCCCACCAGGGGGGTGTGGCCGGCCAGGAAGGTGATGTCACCCTCGCCGGTGCGCAGGATCACCTCGGAAGCCATCCCGCTGAGCAGGATCCGCTCCGGGGTAACCAGGTTGATCTGGAAGTGGGCATCGTCAGCCATGGTCGGCTCCGTCCCGATCAGTTGTTCTCGAGGGCGTGGGCCTTGGCCAGCACGGACTCGGCCCCCCCGACGTTGAGGAACGCCTGCTCGGGGATCTCGTCGAACTCGCCGTTCACCAGGGCCTCGAACGACTCGACCGTCTCCTCCACCGGTACGGTCACGCCCTTCAGACCGGTGAACACCTCGCCCACGTTGAACGGCTGGGACAGGAAGCGCTGCACCTTGCGGGCCCGGGACACGGTGACCCGGTCCTCCTCGGAGAGCTCGTCGAGGCCGAGGATGGCGATGATGTCCTGGAGCTCCTTGTAACGCTGGAGCACGCCCTGCACCCGCCGCGCCACGTTGTAGTGGCGGTCGCCCACGATCTCGGGGGCCAGGATGTTCGAGGTGGAGGACAGCGGGTCTACCGCCGGATAGATGCCCAACGAGGCGATGTCGCGGGAAAGCTCAGTGGTCGCGTCGAGGTGGGTGAAGGTGGTGAACGGTGCCGGGTCGGTGTAGTCGTCGGCGGGAACGTACACGGCCTGCAGGGAAGTGATCGACCGGCCCCGGGTGGAGGTGATCCGCTCCTGCAGC
>JADGOF010000417.1 GCA_017883105.1 Acidimicrobiales bacterium | reverse complement strand
GTGAATCAACCGACGGAAGGGTTTGAGGTCAGTGGCCGAAAGCATCACGATCACCGACAACCGCACCGGTGAGTCCATGGAGATCCCCTTCGAAAACGGGGGTATCTCGGCAGCGCAATGGTCCAAACTCCTTCCTGGCACCTGGTTCTACGACCCGGGGCTCGTCTCCACGGCGGCCTGCGAGAGCTCGATCACCTATCTCGACGGCGAGGAGGGGATCCTCCGGTACCGGGGCTACCCCATCGAGCAGCTGGCCGAGAAGTCCACCTATCTCGAAGTCGCCTACCTGCTGTTGAACGGCGACCTGCCGACCGAGGGCGAGTACGACGTGTGGCAGCACGAGATCACCAACCACACCTTCATCCACGAAAACGTACGCAAGCGGTTTCTGGAGGGTTTCCACTACGACGCCCACCCGATGGGCATGCTGGTATCGGCGGTCGCCGCGCTCTCCACCTTCTACGGCGACGCCAAGAACATCTTCGACACCGACGCCCGGGACAAGCAGATCATCCGTCTCATCGCCAAGATGCCCACGCTGGCCGCAGCCGCCCACCGGTTCAGTGTGGGCATGCCCTTCGTCTATCCGGACAACTCCCTGCCCTTCACGTCGAACTTCCTGTCCATGATGTGGAAGATCGCCGAACCCCGGTTCGAAGCGAACCCGACCCTGGCCCGCGCCTTGGACATCCTGTTTATCCTCCACGCCGACCACGAGCAGAACTGCTCGACCACCGCCATGCGGGTGGTGGGCTCCTCGCACGCCGATCCCTATTCGGCGACGGCGGCGGCGGCGGCGGCCCTCTACGGCCCGCGTCACGGTGGAGCCAACGAGGCGGTCATCCGCATGCTCACCGACATCGGTTCGATCGACAACGTGGAGGCCTTCGTCGCTTCGGTGAAAGAGGGATCGGGAGGCCGCCTGCAGGGATTCGGCCACCGGGTGTACAAGAGCTACGACCCCCGGGCCACGATCATCAAGAAGACGGCTGAAGAGGTGTTCGAGGTCACCGGAAAGAACCCCCTCCTCGACATCGCCCTCAAGCTGGAGGAGATCGCCCTCTCCGACGAGTACTTCACCTCCCGCAAGCTCTATCCCAACGTGGACTTCTACTCGGGACTGATCTACCAGGCCATGGGATTCCCGCTCGAGATGTTCCCCGTGCTGTTCGCCATCCCCCGTACCGCAGGCTGGCTGGCCCACTGGCAGGAGATGCTCGACCAGGATTCGAAGATCGCCCGCCCTCGCCAGCTTTACATCGGCGCCGACGCCCGCGACTACGTGCCGATGACCGGCCGCTGAGCGGGACCTCCCAACCGGGTCGCAGCCGAACGATCGGGGCAGCTCAGCTGCCGGCGGCGCCACCCGCCACCCGCATCAGTCCCTCTTGGACCATGGAGACCACCAGGTCCCCGTTGCGGGCGAACATGAAGCCGCGGGCCAGGCCCCGCGAGCCGTAGGCGTTCGGGCTGTCCATGTCGTAGAGCAACCAGTCGTCGGCGCGGAACGGCCGGTGGAACCACATGCAGTGGTCGAGACTGGCCCCCATGAAGTCGGCGTCGTCCCAGCTCACGTCGTGGGGGGCGAGCATGGTGTCGAAGAGCGACATGTCCGACGCGTAGGCGGCGATGCAGGCATGCAGCAGCGGGTCGTCCGGGAGCGTCCCGTCGGCCCGGATCCACAGGCGCTGGATGGGGTCCTTGCCGGCCCGATGGCTGAGCGGCAGCGGGCCGATGTGGCGCTGATCGATCGGGTGGGGCCGGGCGAACCAGTCTCCGAGCGTCTCACGGAACGGCTCCAGCCAGACCGCCAACGTCTCCAGGCTTTCCGGGTCGGGCACATCGGGCATGGGGAACTGGTGGGACAGCCCGGGCTCGTCGACGTGAAAGGAGGTGGACATGTTGAAGATGGCCCGACCGTGCTGGATGGCCACCACCCGGCGGGTGGTGAAGGACCGCCCGTCGCGGATGCGGTCCACCTCGTAGAGGATGGGCACACTCGGGTCTCCGGGACGAAGGAAGTAGGCGTGCAGAGAGTGGGGCCGGCCGTTGTCGACGGTGCGCCCGGCGGCCATCAGGGACTGGGCCGCCACCTGACCGCCGAAGACCCGCTGACGGTCCTCGTTCGGATTCACACCGCGGAAGATGTTGACTTCGATGGGTTCGAGATCGAGCAGGTTGACCAAGGAATCGAGGGCTTCGCTCACGCCTCCATCCTGCCAGGTGGTAGGGAACCGACCGGCGCTCCAGACGGGGGCGCGCCCGGCAACTACGGTTGTCGACCGTGCCCGAGCTCACCTTTCCCGACCGGTTCCTGTGGGGAACGGCTACGGCCGCCCACCAGATCGAAGGGGGCAACGTCAACAACGACTGGTGGGAGATGGAGCACGACCCGACCTCTGGGTGCGTGGACGTCAGCGGGGATGCCTGCGACTCGTTCAACCGGTATCCCGAGGACATCGCCCTGGTGGCCGGTCTCGGGTTCTCCGCGTACCGGTTCTCGCTCGAGTGGAGTCGGATCGAGCCGGAGGAGGGCGAGTTCTCGCTGGTGGCGCTCGACCACTACCGGCGGATGGCCGCCACCTGCCACGAGCACGGGATCACCCCGGTGGTCACCTTCCACCACTTCACCCACCCCCGTTGGCTGGCCGCCGCCGGGACCTGGGAGGCCCTCCACGCACCGGACCGGTTCGCCCGGTTCTGCGAGCGGTCGACGGCCCACTTGGGCGATCTGATCGGTATGGCCGGGACGCTGAACGAGCCCAATGTGGTGGCCACCATGGGATGGCGTCACGGACTGTTTCCGCCGCGTGTGCGGGACCGGGCCCGCCGAGGATTCGTCAACGAGGCGCTGGTGACCGCGCACCGCAAGGCGGTCGACGCCATCCGCTCGGGCCCGGGTGACTTCCCGGTGGGCCTGACCCTGTCGATGACC
>JADGOF010000045.1 GCA_017883105.1 Acidimicrobiales bacterium | reverse complement strand
CCGGCGGACCGGACAAGCTGGCCACAGGCGACCGGGTGACCGTGCGGTTCCGCCCTGCCGCCGAGCGCATCGGATCCATGGCCGACATCGAGGCCTTCGTACCCGTTAGAGGAGCAGGCGCGTGAGCGACGAGACGACAGAGGACCGGGGTCCGGTCACCACCCTGGCCACGCCCATCCGGCTCGACTTCGACTTCACCCCGGGCATCGCTCAGTCGAAATTCCTCCGGGGACTCGAACGGGGCAAGTTCATGGGCCAACGGTGCCCGACGTGCGGGAAGGTCTACGTGCCCTCCCGCGGCTCGTGCCCGACCGACGGCGTGCCCACCACGGAGGACGTGGAGCTGGCCAATGTGGGCACCGTCACCACCTACTGCGTAGTCAACGTGCCGTTCGCCGGCCAGTCCATCGAGATCCCCTACATCTGCGCCCAGGTGCTGCTTGACGGGGCCAACCTCTCGTTCATGGGCCTCATTCAAGAGATCCCCACCGACCAGATCCGCATGGGCATGCGGGTCGAGGCGGTATGGGTGGAGCCCGACGAGCTGACCCCGTCGCTGGCCTCCGTGCGCTACTTCCGACCCAACGGCGAGCCCGATGCCGACTACGAGACCTACAAGGAGTACCTGTGAGCGCCGCCGATGCCACCGGTCGCACCCCCCGGCCGGTGTCGATCGCCTCGTTCGCCCAGTCCCAGAACGTCCGCCGCGACGACGAGCACAACGAGGTCGAGATGCTCATGCCGGTCATTGCCGAGGTCTTCGGCAACATCGGTATCACCAAGGACGACGTGGACTTCATCTGCTCGGGGTCGTCGGACTATCTGATCGGCGGCCCCTTCAGCTTCGTCATGGCGCTCGACGCCGTGGGGGTGTGGCCACCCCGGTCGGAGAGCCACGTGGAGATGGACGGGGCCTGGGCCCTCTACGAAGCCTGGGTACTGCTGCAGGAGGGCGAGATCGATGCCGCCCTGGTCTACTCCTTCGGCCGCTCGTCGCTGGGTGACCTCAACGAGATCCTCACCCTGCAACTGGATCCCTACTACGTGGCCCCGCTGTGGCCGGACACCGTCAGCCTGGCCGCTCTGCAGGCCCGGGCCCTCATCGATTCGGGCAAGGCCACTGAAGCGGACTTCGCGGCCATCGCCGCCCGCAGCCGGAAGGATGCCCTGGCCAATCCCAAGGCACAGGTGGCCAACGACCTACCGGTCGAAAGGCTGCTCGAGGACGACTACGTGGTCTCGCCGCTCCGCCGACACGCTCTGCCGCCGATCACCGACGGGGCGGCGGCCATCGTGTTGGCCGCCGGGGACAAGGCCCGCCAGTGGGCGGACAAGCCGGTGTGGATCACCGGTTTCGACCACCGGATGGAAACCCATTCGCTCGGGGCCCGTGACCTCACCTCGTCGCCGTCGACGAAGAAGGCGGCCGACGTTGCCGGCCTGGCGGACGGTCCGATCGACGTGGCCGAGATCCATGCGCCCTACGCCCATCAGGAGATCATCATCAAAGCTGCACTCGGCCTCGACGACAAGGTTGCCATCAACCCGTCGGGTGGCCCTCTTGCAGCCAATCCGATCATGTCGGCCGGCCTCATCCGCATCGGTGAGGCCGCCGCCCGTATCTCGTCAGGTCAGGCCAAGCGAGCGGTGGCGCACGCCACCTCGGGGCCCTGCCTGCAACAGAATCTCGTCTGCGTCCTGGAGGGTGAGTGATGGCAGAACGTTGTGCAGTCATCGGAGTGGGGCAGACCCACCACAAGTCCAAGCGGGAGGACGTGTCGATCGCCGGCCTGGTCCGTGAGGCGGCCAAGATGGCCCTGGAAGACGCCGACCTGACCTGGGCGGACATCGACGCCGTGGTCATCGGCAAGGCCCCGGACATGTTCGAGGGCAACATGATGCCCGAGCTCTACCTGGCCCCGGCCCTCGGTGCGGTGGGCAAGCCGATGTTCCGGGTGCACACGGCCGGTTCGGTCGGCGGGTCGACCGCCCTGGTGGCCGCCCACCTGGTCAAGTCGGGCATCCACAAGCGGGTGCTCACCGTGGCCTACGAGAAGCAGTCCGACTCGGACGCCATGTGGGCCCTGTCGGTGCCCCAGCCATTCGCCGCCCCGCTGTTGGCCGGCGCCGGTGGATACTTCGCACCCCACATCCGCGCCTACATGAGGCGCTCGGGTGCGCCCGAGTACATCGGCCGGATGGTGGCGGTCAAGGACCGCAAGAACGCCATGCGCAACCCGTATGCCCACCTGCACCTGGCCGACATCGACATGAAGATGGTCGAGGACTCGATGATGTTGTGGGATCCCCTGCGCTATCTCGAGGCCTGCCCGTCCTCAGACGGAGCCGCCGCCATGGTGCTCTCCTCCGAGGACGCCGTCTCCGGGCACTACCCACCGGCGTGGATCCACGGCACGGCAATGCGGTCCGAGCCGACCATGTTCGCCGGTCGGGACCAGATCAACCCCCAGGCCGGACGGGACTGTTCGGCCGACGTCTACGCCCAGGCCGGGATCACCAATCCCCGCGAGCAGTTCGACGTGGCCGAAGTGTACGTGCCGTTCAGCTGGTACGAGCCGATGTGGTTGGAGAACCTCGGATTCTGCGAGCTCGGCGACGGATGGAAGCTGACCGAGTCGGGTGCCACCGCCTTCGACGGTGACATCCCGTGGAACGCGTCGGGTGGAGTGCTGTCGTCCAATCCGATCGGAGCTTCGGGCATGCTCCGCTTCCTCGAGGTGGCCATGCAGGTGCGCGGCCAGGCCGGCGAACACCAGGTCGACGGGGCCAAGCTAGCCCTCGGCCAGGCGTACGGAGGTGGCTCGCAGTTCTTCTCCATGTGGGTGGTCGGGAGCGACAAGCCCTGAAGTGAGCCGGACCGGCTGCAGACCGGTCGGTCGGACGGAGGACGACGCCGGAAGGCCATTGAACGGATTGGGCGGTAGCGGCCCGCGCGGCGCTAGCATTCCGCCGTGCGCTGAGAACTGGCATCCCCGAGTTCGACCCTTGTCCCTTGGTCCCGGAGGTCTCCAGTGCCCGCACGCCACCCTTCTTCTCGTTCTCCCGCAACGCCCGTCCCGGCCACGTTGGTGGCCCGCTCGCTCACCCTCGACCGGGGAGGACATTCCGTCCTCAGCGGCGTCTCCCTGACCGTCGGCCCGGGTAGCCACATCGGGGTGATCGGCCCCAATGGCGTCGGGAAGTCATCGCTGCTTCAGGTCCTGGCCGGCGTCCTCGTGCCCGACGGGGGAGAGGTGACGATGGATCCACCGTCGGGAACGGTCGGGTACCTGGTCCAAGAGCACGAGTCGCCTGTAGGCGTGACCGTCAAGACCCTCCTCGCCCGCAGAACCGGGAGTCACGATGCCGAGGCCGAGCTGACCGATGCCGCACGCGCTCTGGCCCGAGGGAACCCGGGCGCCGCGGACCGGTACCAGTTGGCCCTCGAGCGTTTCACCAGCCTGGGGGGTGGCTGACCTCGATCGGCGCATCGAAACGGTGCTGGACGACCTGGGAGTGGGCGCCTCGCTGACCCATCAGGACGCATCGACTCTGTCGGGTGGCCAGGCGGCGAAGGTGGCGCTGGCCGCCATCGAGCTCTCGCAGTTCGACATCACCCTGCTCGATGAGCCGACCAACGATCTCGACTTCGAAGGACTCCATCGGCTCGAGTCGTGGGTGCGATCCCGCCCCCGTGGCATGGTCGTCGTATCCCACGATCGCCACTTCCTCGAGCGCACGGTGACCAGCGTCTTCGAGCTGGATTCCCACAACCGGACCGCCCACGAGTACGGAGGGGGTTGGAACGGCTACCTGGCTGAGCGGGCCAACGCCCAACGCCACGCCACCGAGGCGTACGGGCGTTACGACCGCCAGCGGAGCCAGCTGGAGGGCCGCGCCGAGCGTCAGCGTCAATGGGCCACCTCCGGGGTCCGGCGGGAAAGCCGAGATCCCCGCGACAACGACATGGCCCAGCGGGACTTCCGGATCAACCGGACCGAGAAGCTCGCCTCCAAGGCACGCCAGACCGACCGGGCCCGGGAGGCCCTCGAGGTGGTGGAAAAGCCATGGGAAGGGTGGGACCTCAGGTTCACCATCGAGGAGACGAGCCGGGCCGGTGCGGTGGTTGCCCGGCTGAGTGGTGCGGTGATCGAGCGTGGTTCGTTCCGGCTGGGGCCGATCGACCTGGAGATCGGCTGGTCGGACCGGGTGGCGTTGACCGGGGCCAACGGCTCGGGGAAGTCCTCGTTGGTGGCCGCTCTGCTGGGGGATCTGCCGTTGGCCGGAGGCGAACGGTGGATGGGTCCGAGCGTCGTGGTGGGGAAGCTGGGTCAGAACCGCCGGGCGATGGGGGGTGATCGGGACCTGGTTCGCGACGTCATGGACCGGTGCGGTCTGAAGCAGACCGAAGCCAGGTCGCTGCTGGCCAAGTTCGGATTGGGCGCCGAGCACGTGATCCGCCCCGCCCGCTCGTTGTCGCCCGGCGAACGGACGCGGGCGGAGTTGCCATGTTCCAGGCCCTGGGAGTGAACTTCCTGGTGCTCGATGAGCCGACCAACCACCTCGATCTCCCCGCCATTGAGCAGTTGGAGGCGGCGTTGGCCGGATTCAGCGGCACACTGCTGCTGGTGTCCCACGACCGTCAATTGCTCGAGTCGGTGGAGGTCACCCAGTCGATCGAGCTGTGAACGCACAACAGGGAGCGGGGCGGACACTACGCTTGCCACGGATGTCGAGCTTCCCGGACGGGCGTCACGCCGCCTCAGCGACAGGGACGGTGCGCCCAATGCGACACGCCGACCGCGTCCTTGTGGTCGGCGGCTCCGGGTTCATCGGATCGGAGGTGGTCCGCCAGGCGCTCGACCTGGGCATGTCGGTGTCGGTGCTGGCCCGGCACCGAACTTCCGACCGGAGACGGCCATGGCTGGACGAGGTCGATTGGCATGTCGGCTCGGCGACCGAAGAAGTCGACATCCGACATGCCTTGGCCGATGTGGGATGGGTGATCGACACCGTCGGGTGTCCACCACCGGCAACAGCTGACTTCGAGCCCGACAGCATGTTGATCCAGACACTTCCGACGCTGTCCCTGCTGCTCGACGTGTTGCGATGGTTTCCGGGGGTCGGAGTCACCTACCTCTCTTCCGGAGGTGCGGTGTACGGCAATCCCGGAACGCGCCCCGTCCACGAAAGCCACCGATGCGCGCCGATCTCGCCCTACGGCGCCACCAAGCTCCTGGCCGAGGAGCGCATCAGAGCCCATGCGCAACGCTACGGGATTCCCGCCCGGATCCTGCGGGTGTCCAATGCCTACGGGCCGTTGCAGTCGGCGTCCGATGGACAGGGGCTCATCGCAGCATGCATGGAGGCGTCGCTCGGCGACCGGAGGATCACCCTGTTCGGTGACGGTCGCAACGTGCGGGACTACGTGGAAATAGCCGACGTGGCGTCGGCCGTGCTCCAGCTGGCGCCGACCTTGGGTGCCGCCCAGACGGTCAACGTGGGCACCGGGGTCGGTCTCGACGTCCGTGGCGTGGTGGATCTGGTGGGGCGGGTGACGGAACTCGAGCTGGACATCACCTGGTCCCCGGCCCGGTCGATCGACGTCCGCGACATCGTGCTCGACACCACCCTCCTTCAGACGCTGGTCCCTTGGGAGCCACGCTCGATCGGAGATGGGTTGGCTTCGGCATGGCGGCAGCGGTGCGACGCCGAGACGAGCTATTCCCGATCCCAACCGGCGTGAGGGTCACCTGGGCGACCGCACGGGCCCGGACGGTTGCCTGGCTCCGTTCGTTGGGCCCGGCGGTGCGGGCGGCAGAGGTGTTGCGCTCGGTGTTGGACCGATGGGACCCCCAGCGACCCGGCACCCCGCAGGCCACCCCTGACACCCGCCTGCGTGGGAACGTAGATGAGCCGGAACCCGGTGCGATCGTTCCACGGGGCACGCTCCGGGTCTCCGGGTGGAGCGCGTGGGGAGATCTCCCGGCGTGGGCGGTCGTCGTGCACGTGGACGGCCGGCTGGTGGGGAGGGCGGCCACCGGCAACGGTGAGCGGACGGACGTGGTCGAGGCGCTCGGCAACCCCGAGTTGGCCGGGGCCGGGTGGGCCGTGGACGCCGATCTCGGGTGGCTCGGTGACGTGGACGCGATCCGCCTTGTCGTCACCGTGTGGCCGGGCCCCGACATGTCTCCGATCGCCCTCGACCCGATCCCACTTCGAGTCGAGCCGCATGGTGGAACCGGGCTTGACGTCGTCGGGGGAGAGGACTTCGAGGTCTCGCTGGACCGCCCCGCCGAAGGTGAGCTGATCGGTCCCGACGTGGCCCGGCTGGAGGGATGGGTCTTCCACCCCCTGGTCCCGACTCGCTGCGTCGACGTGGTGGTCAACGGTCGCCACGCCGGTCAGGCCCGCCTCGGGCTCGAAGGCTCCTACCAGGGCGGCCCGGGACGGTTGCCGCACGTGCCGCTTTCGGGGTTCGAGCACGTGGTCGACCTCAGCCTGCTGGCCGACTCGGAGACGGTGGTCAAGGTGCAGATCGTCCCGCGTGCGGTCGGTGGCATCCCCGGAGTGGCGGCGCAACGCGTGTACCGGCGTGCGCCGACCGAGGGGACCGGCGTCGGGCCCGGCCAGCGGATCGGGTCCAGTCGGGTCAAGGGGACGGGCGATGGCCTCGAGGTGACCGAGACCAAGGTGCCCGGCTCCGATGGCGCCGGGCTCGACCTGGTGGTGTTCACCCACGACCTCGGCTACGGGGGTGGCCAGCTCTGGCTGTCGGAGCTGTTGGCCAAGGCAGGTGCGGGCCGCTCGTTCCCGTGCACGGTCATTTCGCCCGGAGACGGTCCTCTCCGAGAGGAGCTCGAACGGTGCGGCGTGTCCGTACGGATCACCCAGCCGTACCCGACCGACAGCCTCGGATCCTACGAGGGACGGGCTGGCGAACTGTGCCAGGTGGTGGGAGCCGGGGGCCACAATGCCGCGCTGGTCAACACGCTGCTGGTGGCGATGGGTGCCGACGTCACCAGGCGATTGGGCATTCCCACCGTGTGGGCCATCCACGAGAGCATCACCCCGTCCGCGTACTGGGCCCATGCCTTGGGTGACGCGGGCATCCCCGCCGGCATCCGGCGGCGCTTCGAGGACACGCTGCGCGAGACGTCGGCACTGGTGTTCGAGGCCGAGGCCACCCGCCGGCTCTTTGCTGACGCCGCCGAAGTGGACCGCACCGCGGTCATCCCCTACGGCATCGACACCGGCTCGGTGGCCGCGTTCTCTGCCACCAACAGTCGGAACCAGGCGCGCCGATCGGTCGGCATCCACTCCGGTCGCAAGATCGCGCTGGTGATGGGGACCACCGAGCCGCGCAAGGCACAGACCCGCCTGGCCCAGGGTTTCGCCGAGGTGGCGGCCGATCATCCCGACTGGGACATCGTGTTCGTGGGTGACAACGGCTCGGCCTACGCCGAGGCCCTTCGTCGCTTCATTTCCGAGAAGGGCCTCGACAAGCGCGCCCGCGTCATCCCGGTGGTGGCCGACACCTACCCCTGGTATCGGGCTGCCGATCTCATGGTGTCCGCTTCGGAGATCGAATCGCTCCCGAGGTCCGCCCTCGAGGCGATGTGCTTCGGCGTGCCGGTGCTGGCCACGGACATCTTCGGACTGCCCGAGCTCATCGACGACGGCGTGAACGGCTTTCTCTTCGCACCCTCGGATCTGGTCGCCCTGACCGCGGCCTTCCGCCGGGTGTTCTCGCTCCCCTCCGATCACCTGGTGGCAATCGGAGAGGAGGCGCGCCGGTTGATCATCGGCGAGTACGACTCGGAGGGGTACGCCACCGACGTCATCTCCCTGCTCGAGCATCTGGTGCACGGCGCCGACGGAAGCCCGGCACAGTTCCTGGCCGGGCGCCGGCGCCACCCGCAGCAGCAGCACCTACCGATCGGAGGAGTCCGTGCCTGAATCCGGAATCAACAGGGCAGAGGATGGTCCCGAGGCGCGCTTGGCG
Source organism: Acidimicrobiales bacterium (assembly GCA_017883105.1). Classification (GTDB taxonomy): domain Bacteria; phylum Actinomycetota; class Acidimicrobiia; order Acidimicrobiales; family RAAP-2; genus Bog-756. Next base: position 3,128 of record JADGOF010000045.1, on the reverse strand, counting down.
GCGGTCGAATCGACCATCTCCCAGCTCGAGGCGGTGGTGGCCGGCAACGCCGCATGGATGGCAGACCTGCAGCGCGACCTGGTGGCAGGACCGGGGACGAACGCAGACCTGGCTGCCGGCCTGGCATCCCACACGGAGTGGCTGGGCACCCTCGAACGGTGGGTGAGCTCCTGCGTCAAGATCCTGGCGAATTTCGGCGCACAGCCGCTGGACACGCCGACGCCCTCCGCATCGGGCTCGCTCGATGTGCTCGGCACACTGATGACCCGGCTGGAAGTGCCGACCGTCATGGCGTGGATCGCCGATGCCGCCGAGGTCGTTGAGGGCCCCTTGATATCGGTGGACATCGCCACCCGCGATCGACCCGAATGGCTGAGCAAGGCGATCGGCTCGGTGTTGGCACAGAGCTATACGCGGTTCGAGATCGTGGTGGCCGACGACTCGGACGGCGAAGAGACCGCTCGGGTGTTGGAGTCCATCGACGATGACCGCATCCGGGTGGTCCGGACCCCGACGCGTGGAGGTGGGGCAGCGGCGTTCAACACGGCTCTTGAGGGATCGACCGGCGACATCATCACGTTCCTCGACGACGACAATCTCATGCACCCCGAGTGGTTGCGCAGCATCGTGTGGGCCTTCTCGTCATTCCCTGACCTGGAGGCGCTCTACGGGGCCCGGATCAACGAGGACGCCGGGGCCGAGCACGGGAACCGGTCGGGCATGCTCCCTACGCTCGAGTTCGCCCGCTACGACCGGTCGCGGCACGAGCAGGCCAATTTCATCGATCGCAACACCACGGCCTTCCGGTCCCGGCACCGCGATCTTCGCTACGACACCTCCCTCGGTGGTGCCATCGACTGGGACCACTCCCTGCGGCTGTTCGCCCGCACGCCGCCAATGGCCCTTCCGGTCGTTGCGTGCTACTACCGCACGGTCATCCCCGGTCGCATCAGCGACAGCCCGGAGAAGCTCGACGGGTTCCATCAGGTGCGTGCCCGGGCGCACACCACCCGCCCAATGCGGGTCCACGTACACACGGCGATGTACCCGGTGATGTCGGAGACCTACATCGGTGAGGACATCGGAAGCCTGCGCGCGGCCGGGGCCGCAGTCACGCTTTCGGCGGTCCAAAAGGCGGTCTCACGGACCGACGACGCCCCTTCCTGCTCGCTCGACGCCGACGGGGTCATCGCCGAGGCCGATCCCGACATCGTGCTGCTGCACTGGGCCACCCACGCTCAGGGATCCCTGCCGATGATCGAACAGCACGGGATCCCCTTTGTGTGCCGGGTGCACTCGTTCGACTTCGACCCCGGCCTGGTGGCCCAGCTCTTCGACCACCCGTTGTGCGCCGCGGTCATTGCCTACGACCATCAACTGGATCGACTGCCGGAAGGGGTGCAGGGCCTGGCCCCGTCCATCGGTCCCGACCTGGTCATCCCCCCGAGTCCGGTCGAGCGGAGCGGAGTGTTGTCGGCTTCGGCCGGCCTGCCGAAGAAGGACTTCCCCCTTCTCATCGAGGCCCTGGCCCAGCTCCCGCCCATGCCCAAGGCGATCATCATCGCCGCCAGCAACGGCTTCGAGGAAGTCCCGGCGCAGGTCGTCGCGTTGGCCGAGTCGAAGGACCGGTCGATCACGGTGTCCGTCAACGTACCCCGCAACCAGGTGCTGGAGGCGATGGCCCGCACCTCGGTCTTCGTCTACACCGTGGCCCCCGACGTCCCGATGGGAGTGCCGATGTCCATCATCGAGGCCATGTTGTGCGGGGCGGTGATCATCGGGCCCGACCGACCGGAGATCCACCGGTTGGTGGGGGAGGAACTTCGGGTCTATACGACTGCGGCCGACATTGCCCGTCACATCGAAGACGTGGCCCGAGGAGGACCGTCGGTCGAGGCGGCGAGAGCGACGCTCCGGCAACGAGCGGAGCAGTATCGCAACCCGGCCCAGCGAGACCAGTTGCACCGGATCATGAGCGAGAGCCTCACCGACTGGAAGTTGCAGCAGAGCTAGCTACATCGCAACCTTGACGGCCGCCCCGCTCACCTGCCGGCGGTGAACACGTCCTTGCCGAAGGTGGCACTGACCGTCCTGGCCTGACCGAGCTTGGACAGTCCGAAGAAGTCCTCAATGGTGGCCAGGGTCGAGTAGTGGTTGTAGGGCACGGCGCTGGTGGTGCCTCCCTTGATGGAGGGGGAGAGCAGCACGGTGCCGGTGCGGCCCCCACCCGGCCCGGTGATGCCCGGATTGGCGGCGGCAGGCCCCGGCATCTGGTTGCAGCATGAGGTGGCGCCGGAGGAACTGCCGCCGTCGGTGTCAGCCTCGTCGAAGGTCACCTCGAGGAGCCCGTCCTTCTTGAACGCCGGCGAGCTGGTGATCAGGGGGACCCAGGTTTGCAGGAAGGTATCGATGTTGGTCAGCGCCGAAGCCGAGCCGCTCTGGCTGATGCACGGCGCGTCATGGCCGTCGTTGCACAGGTTGGGGGTGATGAAGCTGAAGTTGGGGGTGGTGGACACCGACTTCAGGTCGGTGGCCAGCCCCGTCACGCCGGAGGGCGCGCCGGTCGGCAGCGAGCCCGAACTGGTGCCCAGTGGCACTACCCGGGAGTCGCACAGCGAGGCGATGTCGATGATCGCATGGAAGTAGACGAACGGGTTGTGACGGGTGGCGTACCCGTCGCCGGGCACGGCCTTCTGGGTGGTGTCGGGCGAGCCCACCGTGGGGTGGCCACACACGGGAGATTCCCGTGAGGCGACATTGCCCATGTCTTCCATGTAGCCCTTCCAGGTCAGGTGGGCCTGGGTCATCTGGTTGGCCACCGTGTTGACCGTGGTGGGGAAGACGCAGCCCGAGCCGGAGATCTGGCCGTTGGCGGCCAAGGTGGCTGTGGCCGGGAAGTCGGCGAACACCTGGCAGTCGGACAGATTGAGGGGATTGGGGGCCTGGCCGGAGATCAGGGCGATGTAATTGTCGTTGGAGAAGTGCCCGATGCCGTAGTAGTTGGTCAGGAGGGCCCCCGAGGCGGGCAGTGTGGTGGCCAGGTAGGGATCGGCCGAAGGGTCGCCGAACGTGGAGCTGTAGCCCTTGTTCTCGAGTGCGATGACGAAGACGTGGTGGATGCTCGCCGG
>JADGOF010000416.1 GCA_017883105.1 Acidimicrobiales bacterium | reverse complement strand
CGTTGATCGAAGCCAGAGAGCTGACGAAGCGGTACGGGGACACCGTGGCCGTCGATCGCCTGTCGTTCGATGTGCGGTCGGGTCTCGTCACCGGCTTCCTCGGGCCCAACGGGTCCGGCAAGTCGACGACCATGCGGATGATCATGGGACTGGACCACCCCGACGGTGGAGGGGTGACCATCGACGGGCGCAACTACCGGGATCTTCCGTGGCCGTTGCGGGAGGTCGGAGGCCTCCTCGAGGCCAAGGCCATCCACCCCGGGCGGAGTGCGTACAACCACCTCTGGGCCCTGGCCCAGACCAACGGCATTCCCCGTCGACGGGTCGATGCGGTCCTGGAGCTGGTCGGCCTGGCCTCGGTGGCCCGTAAACGGGCCGGTAAGTTCTCCCTCGGGATGGGCCAGCGCCTGGGCATCGCCGCCGCCCTCCTCGGCGACCCGGCGGTGCTGCTGTTCGACGAGCCGGTCAACGGCCTCGATCCGGAGGGGATCCGGTGGGTTCGGCTCCTCCTGCGTGATCTGGCCCGCGAAGGGCGGACGGTGTTCGTCTCCAGCCACCTCATGGCCGAGATGGCACTGACCGCCGATCATCTGGTGGTCGTTGGCCGAGGCCGCCTCATCGCCGATCAGCCGATGGCCGACTTCATCGCCGAGCGGTCGACCCAGGTGGTGCGGGTCCGCAGTCCCAGGCCCAGCGAGCTCCTCACCCTGCTGGTCCGGGCCGGCGGGCAGGTGTCGACCGACATCGAAGGGACCATGATGGTGTCGGGCCTCACCGCCGAGGCCGTCGGCGACCTGGCCAGCGCCGCGGGGATCGCGGCGCACGAGCTGACTCCCACGACGTCGTCGCTCGAAGACGTCTTCATGGAACTGACCCGTGACTCGGTGGAGTTCCGGGGAGGCGACCCCGACCCATCGCACGCTGTCGTCGAGCCCGTGCTGGCACTCCCGGGGGAGGAGGACTAGTGAGACCTGCGGGATCATCATCGGCCACGGTCTCGGCGGCTGACGCCGAGCCACGAGCTGCAGTGCCGCCCGGCCACTACGGACCCCTGGGCCAACTCCGCTCGGAGTGGACGAAGATGCGGTCGGTGAGGTCGACCACCTGGAGCTTGGTCGTCATGGTGGCCATCATCCTCGGCATCGGAGCGCTCGCCGCCTGGCTGACCACCCGCAACTGGAGCGCCACCGAGTTCGTGGACCGATTGACATTCGACCCCACCAACCGTTCGCTGACCGGAATCCTCTTCGGACAGCTGGCCGTCGGCATCCTGGGCGTGCTCGTGATGAGTGCCGAATACGGGACGGGCACCATCCGGGCCACCCTGGCCGCGGTACCGAACCGGCCCATGGTGCTGGGCGCCAAGACGGTGGTGTTCGGTGTCGTGGCCCTGGTCGTCGGTGAGGTCACCTCCTTTGCCGCCTTCTTCGTCGGCCAGGCGCTGTTGAACGCTCCGACGCCGCACGCAACCCTCTCGCAGCCCGGGGTGCTCACTGCGGTGGTGGGAAGCGGCCTGTATCTGGCGGTGTTGGGCCTGTTCGCACTCGGCATCGCCACCATCGTCCGCCACACCGCCGGCAGTATCGCAGTGTTCGTCGGCCTGTTGCTGGTGCTCCCGCTGATCGTCGAGTCCCTGCCCCACTCGATCCGGATCCACGTCAGCAAGTACCTGCCCGCCACCATCGGGTTCGTCATGAGCTCCACGAATCTCCATGGATTCGACGCGCCGATCTTCACCGCGTGGACGGGCCTCCTCCTGCTGTGCGGCTATGCGGCCGTGGCACTGGTCGTGGGCGGCGTCCTTTTCGTCCGACGCGACGCCTGACCGCCCTGGGCGCCCGGCTCCGGGACGCTCCAGCCCGTCCGGTCGGAACCGGGCGCCGGCCAGAGCCGGCGGCATCCCCGGGGGGAGTACCGGTAGCGTCTGGGTCGGTGACGCGACTCCGGCCAGATCGTCCGTTGGGACTGGTGCCCGCCTCGGTGGGGGACTACCGGGAGCTCGCCCGCAGGCGCCTGCCCCGCCAGCTGTTCGACTACATCGACGGGGGTGCCTACGAGGAGTCGACGCTCCAGGCGAATGTCCGGGACCTGGCCGGGATCGCCCTCCGTCAACGGGTGCTGCGCGATGTCTCGCACCTCCAGCTGTCGACCACGGTGCTGGGTCAGGACCTGTCCATGCCGGTGCTGCTCGGTCCGGTGGGACTGGCGGGCATGTTCGCCGAGCGGGCCGAGGTGCAGGCGGCACGAGCCGCCGAAGGGGCCGGCGTCGTGTTCTGCGAGTCCACGGTGTCCATCTGCGGCATCGAGGAGGTCAGCGCGGCGACCCGGGCCCCGTTCTGGTTCCAGCTGTACGTGATGCGGGACCGCACCTACGCGGCGGACCTGATGGCCCGGGCGGACGCCGCCGGATGCCCGGTGCTCGTCCTGACCGTCGACCTGCCGGTGGTCGGCGCCCGCTACCGTGACACCCGCAACGGCATGGTGGGCCCCCAATCCGTGACCACGCGGGTAGTCCAGGCCCTTGACTTCGGGATGCATCCCGGCTGGGTGCGCAACGTGGCCGTGAGGGGTCGTCCCCACACATTCGGCAATCTCGAGAAGGCCGTCCCCGGTGCGACCAGCCCCGGTTCGTTCAAGAAGTGGGTGGACGGGCAGTTCGACCCGTCGGTGACATGGGAGGACCTCGACTGGGTGCGTCGGAACTGGCCCGGCCGGATCGCCCTCAAGGGAATCCTCGATCCCGACGATGCCCGTCGGGCCGCCGACGCCGGCGTCGACGCTGTCGTCGTGTCCAATCACGGTGGTCGCCAGCTCGATGCCACCCCTTCGACGGTCCGGGCTCTTCCACCCGTGGTGGAGGCCGTCGGGGACCGCCTGGAGGTGCTGGTCGACGGCGGCATCCGCAGTGGCCTTGACGTGGCGAAGGCGTTGGCCCTCGG
>JADGOF010000044.1 GCA_017883105.1 Acidimicrobiales bacterium | reverse complement strand
TCGGTGATCAATGCCGGCGACGGCTGGCACCAACACCCGACCCAGGCCCTGCTCGATCTCTACACGGTGCGGCAGGCGTTCGGAGGCGGAGACGAGGGCTTGGACCGTTTCGAAGGACTCCAGGTGGTGATCGTGGGAGACATCCGGCACAGCCGGGTGGCCCGGTCCCAGATCACCGCGTACGCCGCCCTCGGTGCCGAGGTCACCCTAGTGGCGCCGGTGACGCTTCTTCCTCCCTCGCTCGAGGGATGGCCGGTCTCCGCAGTAAGCCACGACCTCGACGAGGTCCTGGAGAAGGCCGATGTGGTATCGCTCCTCCGTGTCCAATCGGAACGGGGCGGCGGATCCTTCGTCCCGACCCTCCGTGAGTACACAGCCGGCTACGGACTCACCACACGCCGGGCAGCCATGCTGGCGCCCCATGCCCTCATCCTGCACCCGGGCCCGATGGTGCGGGGGGTCGAGATCGCCTCGGACGTCGCCGAGCTCCCGGCTGCGCTGATCACCGACCAGGTCAGCAATGGGGTGGCTATCCGCATGGCGGTCCTGTTTCTCCTACTCGGACAGGGCCCGTCGGAGGGAGCCCTCCGTGGCTGAGCGCAGCGGGCAGTCGCCACGAACCGATCCGACCGTGCTCGTCCGGGGGGGCACGGTCATCGACCAAGGCGGTGAACGTCGGGCCGACGTGTTGATCGCCGAGGGACGGATCGCATCGGTGGAAGACGGGATCGAGCCCCCACGGGGCGCGGTGGTGCTCGACGCAGAAGGGTGCGTGGTGGCCCCCGGTCTGGTCGATCTCCACACCCATCTCCGTGAACCGGGACGCGAAGAGTCAGAAACCATCGCCACCGGCACCCGGGCCGCATCGGCGGGTGGCTTCACCGCGGTGGTGGCCATGCCCAACACCGATCCTGCCCTCGATTCCGCCGAAGCCGTGCGCAATGTGTTCGACCTGGCCCGCACGGCCACCGCCGAGGTGGCGGTGGCCGGGGCGATCACCGTGGGCCGGGAGGGGGAGCGCCTGGCTCCGATGGCCGAACTCACCGCCCTGGGGGTGCGGATCTTCACCGATGACGGAAGCGGTGTGCAGTCCGCCGGCCTGATGCGCCGGGCCTTTGAGTACGCCAGGGGGTTGGGCGTCACCCTGGCCCAGCACTGCGAGGACGGAACACTGGCCGCCGGGGGAGCCATGCACGAGGGCGCCTGGTCGAGCCGGCTGGGCCTCCCGGGGATGCCGGCTGCCGCCGAGGAGGTGATGGTCGCCCGGGACATTGCCCTGGCTCGGACCACCGGTGGCCGCATCCACTTCCTCCACCTGTCGACCGGGGCGTCGATCCAGTTGGTGCGCCAGGCCAAGGCAGAGGGACTATGGGTGACCGCCGAGGCCGCCCCCCATCACTTCTCGCTCACCGATGCCTGCACCGCCGGCTACGACCCGGTGTTCCGGGTGAATCCACCGCTCCGTCCGTCCGCCGACGTGGAAGCGGTCAAGGTGGGGCTGGCCGATGGGACCATCGACGCCATTGCCACCGACCACGCCCCTCACGCCCCCGAACTGAAGGACCTGCCGTTCGACCAGGCGCCTCCGGGCATGCTGGGACTGGAGACCGCACTGGCCCTGGCCATCTCCGAGCTCGGCCTGCCCCTCGCCCGGGTGCTCGCCCTCCTCTGCTGGCAACCGGCGGTCATCGCCGGCCTCGACCCGGCCCACGGCGGCGACCAAGGGGGCCCGGTGGTGCCCGGAGCCGCAGCCAATCTGTGTGTCATCGACCCGGCCGCCACCTGGACGGTGGATCCGACAGCCCTGGCCAGTCGGAGCCGGAACACGCCGTATGCCGGGCGCACTCTGACCGGCCGGGTCCGGCACACCGTGTTCCGCGGGGAACCGGTGGTCGTGGACACCGAGGCTCAGCGATGAACGGGCGCAACGGCACCGTCCACCGGGACGAGGCGCTGCTGGTACTGGCCGACGGCGCCGCCTTCGAGGGCGAGGCGATCGGGGCGGCACCCGTGGACGGCGTTTCCACCGGTGAAGCGGTGTTCAACACGGTCCTCTCCGGCTATCAGGAGGTGATCACCGACCCCTCCTATGCGGGCCAGGTCATCGCCTTCACCTATCCCCACATCGGCAACTATGGGGTGAACCCCATCGACGACGAGGCGGACCGGCCCCACTGCCGGGGCATCATCGTGCGCGACCTGGCCGATCGCCCCAGCAGTTGGCGCTCCGAGGAGTCGCTCGAGGCCTTTCTGGTCCGCAACGGCATTCCGGGGATCACCGGCGTGGACACCCGCCGTCTGACCCGGCATCTTCGCCGGCTGGGCGCCATGCCGTGCGCGTTCGGCACCGCGGGGGAGTCGGAACTGCTGGCAGCGGCCAGGTCCACGCCGCCCACCGACGGCGTGGACCTGGTCTCCACGGTGACCACCACCTCCATCGTGAATAGGGGAACCGGTCCCTACCGGGTGGTGGCCTTCGACTTCGGGATCAAAGAGGCCATGCTCCGCCAGCTGGGCGAGCTGGCCACCATCACCGTCGTGCCCGCCTCCACTCCTGCGGAGGAGGTACTTGGCCTCGAACCCGATGGCATTTTCCTCTCCAACGGTCCGGGCGACCCCGCGGCCCTGCCGTCGATCATCGGGGAGATCCGGTTGCTGGCCGAGGACGGCACGGTGCCCATCTTCGGGATCTGCCTCGGCCACCAACTGCTCGCCTCCGCACTGGGGGCGAGCACCTACAAGCTCCCCTTCGGCCACCACGGCGGAAACCACCCGGTGAAACGGCTGTCGAGCGGTCAGGTCGAGATCACGTCGCAGAACCACAACTATGCGGTTGCCGAGGGATCGCTGGCGTCGGCGGAGGTCACCCACGTCAATCTGAACGACGGGGTCATCGAGGGCCTGCGCAGCGCCGACTCACCGCTCTTCAGCGTGCAGTACCACCCGGAGGCCGGACCCGGCCCTCATGATGCCCGCTACCTGTTCGAGGAGTTCCGAGCACTGATGGAAGCAAACGGAGCCGGTGCCGGATCAGTTACCGGGGGCGACTGATGCCCCGTCGGTCGGACATCGAATCGATCCTGGTCATCGGGTCGGGCCCCATCGTCATCGGCCAGGCGTGCGAGTTCGACTACTCGGGCACCCAGGCCTGCCGGGTGTTGGCCGAAGAGAAGTTCCGGGTGGTGCTGGCCAACTCCAACCCGGCGACCATCATGACCGATCCGTCCATGGCCGACCGCACCTACGTCGAGCCCCTCGACCCCGACGTGTTGGCCGCCATCATCGAACGGGAACGCCCCGACGCCCTCCTGCCCACCCTGGGAGGCCAGACTGCCCTCAACTTGACCATGTCCCTGGCCGAGCGGGGGGTGCTCGATGCCTACGGCGTCGAGGTGATCGGAGCCAATCCGGAGGCTATCGCCACCGCCGAGGACCGCGAGAAGTTCAAAGAGGCCATGGAGGAGATCGGACTGTCGGTTCCCCAGTCGGGGTTCGCCCACTCCCTCGATGAGGCCCTGCACATCGCCGAGTCGATCGGGTTCCCGATCATGGTGCGGCCCAGCTACATCCTCGGGGGTGCCGGCACCGGTATCGCCACGGACCGCGAGCATCTGGTCCGACTGGCGGCCGAAGGCCTGGACGCCTCACCGATCAGCGAAGTCCTGATCGAGCAGTCCATCGCCGGCCAGAAGGAGTTCGAACTGGAGGTGATGCGGGACAACGCGGACAACTGCGTGGTCATCTGCTCCATCGAGAACTTCGATCCGATGGGGGTCCACACCGGCGATTCGATCACCGTGGCGCCGGCCCAGACCCTCACTGACGTCGAGTACCAGACCATGCGGGACGCCTCGTTCGCCTGCATCCGACGGGTGGGGGTGGAAACCGGCGGCTCCAATGTGCAGTTCGCGGTGGACCCGCTCACCGGTCACCAGACGGTGATCGAGATGAACCCCCGGGTGTCCCGGTCCTCCGCCCTGGCCTCCAAGGCCACCGGGTTCCCCATCGCCAAGATTGCCGCCCGCCTGGCTGTCGGCTATCGCCTGGACGAGATCACCAACGACATCACCGGTGCCACGCCGGCCTCCTTCGAACCGACCATCGACTACGTGGTCACCAAGATCCCCCGGTGGGCGTTCGAGAAGCTCCCCGGTAGCACCGACGTGCTGGGCACACGCATGCAGTCGGTGGGGGAGGTGATGGGCATCGGGCGGACCTTCCCCGAGTCCCTGCAGAAGGCCGTCCGCTCGTTGGAGCAAGGACGCTCCGGACTCAACGCCGATCCTGCGGAGGTCGCGCTCGACGCGGTATCCACCGAGCAGCTTCTGATTGACGTGGTCACCGCCACGCCCGAGCGCCTCTACCAGCTGGAGACCCTGCTCCGCCGGGGGATCACCGTGGACGAGTTGGCCTCGGCGACCGGCATCGACCCGTGGTTCCTCTCCGAGATGGCCCGGATCACCGATGCACGGATGGCGCTCGACCTCCAGGTGACCCTGGGGGTCACCGCCGACGATCTCGACCGTCGGGCGTGGAGGAGACTCAAGAGGCTGGGCTTCTCCGATCCGCAACTGGCCCATCTCTTCGGTGGGTCGGTCACCACCGAGGAGATCCGCTCCCTGCGCAGCGAGCGAGGGGCCACGGTCACCTTCAAGACGGTAGACACCTGCGGTGCCGAGTTCGAGGCGCACACGCCGTACCACTACTCGACCACCGAGGACGAGGATGAGGTGGGGACTTCCCTCCGCCCGCGGGTGATCATCCTTGGTTCCGGGCCCAACCGGATCGGCCAGGGCATCGAGTTCGACTACTGCTGCGTCCACGCGTCGATGGCCCTGCGGGACGCCGGGTACGAGACGGTGATGGTCAACTGCAACCCCGAGACGGTGTCCACCGACTACGACACCTCCGACAGGCTGTACTTCGAGCCCCTCACCCCGGAAGATCTGGCCAATGTGGTGGCCGTCGAACAGGCCGCGTCGCGCGGGGACGGCCGGCTGGTCGGGGTCATCGTCAGCCTGGGCGGACAGACCCCCCTCAAGCTGGCGGCCGGCCTGCCCGAGGAGCTGGTCCTCGGGACTTCGCCCGCCTCGATCGACCTGGCCGAGGACCGCGAGCGGTGGAACGACCTGTGCGAGCAGCTGGGCATTCCCCAGCCCTCCGGAGGCACGGCCACCACGGCCGCCGAAGCGGTGAGGGTGGCGTCATCCGTCGGCTACCCGGTGTTGGTGCGCCCCTCCTACGTGCTGGGCGGTCGGGCCATGGAGATCGTCTACGACGACGAGCGGTTGGTGGAGGCGGTCGAGGCCATGTCCGGCGTGGGCGGCTCCCTCGGTCGGGAGGGCGGCGTGACATCGGACCGTCCGGTGCTGGTCGACCGGTTTCTGGAGGACGCGGTGGAGGTGGATGTTGACGCGGTGCGCGACGCCACCGGCGAGGTGGTCATCTGCGGGGTGATGGAGCACGTCGAGGAGGCGGGGGTCCACTCCGGCGATTCGGCCTGTGCCCTGCCCCCTCAGACCCTCTCCGATGCGGTCATCGCCGAACTCGAGCGCTACGTGCGGATCATCGCCGAGGCCCTGGACGTGCGCGGCCTGTGCAACGTGCAGTTCGCGGTCAAAGACGACCGGGCCTACGTGCTCGAGGCCAACCCCCGGGCCAGCCGGACCGTCCCTTTCGTTGCCAAGGCAACCGGGGTTCCCGTGGCCATGGTGGCCGCCCGGGTCATGGTCGGCTCCACCCTCGCCGAGTTGCGTGAGGAGGGCCTCCTCTGCGAGCCGGTCGGCGGGCATGTGTCGGTGAAGGAGGCGGTGATGCCGTTCAACCGCTTTCCGGGAGTGGACACCCTGCTCGGCCCGGAGATGCGGTCGACCGGAGAGGTGATGGGCATCGGGGCCACCTTCGGCCTCGCCTTCGCCAAGAGCCAGATCGCTGCCGGCAACCGACTTCCGGTAGGGGGCACGGTCTTTCTGTCCCTGGCCGACCGGGACAAGGGGGGCGGGCTCGAAGCGGCACGGCAGTTCGCGTGGTTGGGATTCGAACTGGCCGCCACCTCGGGGACCGCGGCCATGTTGCAGGCGGAGGGCATCGCGGTGGCCACGGTGGTGGCCAAGGTGGGCGAGTCCCATCCCGGGGTGGTCGACGCGGTCGATCTGATCGCCGGGGGGAAGGTGCAGCTGGTGGTGAACACCCCGCGTGGTCGGGGGCCCCGGGCCGACGGGCTGCACATCCGGGCCGCCGCCCTGGCCCATCTGGTGCCCTGCCTGACCACAGTGGCTGCGGCCAAGGCGGCAGCTGCCGGTATCGCCGATTGGATCAGCCACCCCCTTTCGGTGCGTTCGCTGCAGGAGTACCACCAGAGGTGATCTGTTGAACAGCCCACCGGTCAACTCCGGTGAAGCCCGTCGGATGCGCCGCGCCCGGCGGGCGGCGACCGACGGTGACGTAGACCTTGCCGTGGAACTGGGATCGCTGAAACTGGCCAACCCGGTGATGACTGCGTCGGGCACGGCGGGACACGCCGACGAGCTGCAGGCCTACTTTCCGCTGGCCGACCTGGGCGCGGTGGTGGTCAAGTCTCTCTCGGTCGGCCCCTGGCCGGGCAATGCCGCGCCCCGCGTGCACCAGACGCCGGCGGGGATGGTCAACAGCGTGGGACTGCAGGGCCCCGGTCTCGAGGCGTGGATCGCCGACGACCTCCCTCGCCTGGCCGCGGTGGGGGCCCGGGTGGTAGTGAGCATCTGGGGGCAACGGGTCGAGGACTACGCCAAAGCAGCGACCATGCTGGCCGGGACGCCGGGGATCACCGCGGTGGAGGTCAACGTGAGCTGTCCGAACGTCGAGGACCGCCGACGGATGTTCGCCCACTCGCCGAGCGCCACCGCCGAGGTGATCGACGCGGTCGGGTCCCACTGCCCGGGCCTTCCCCGTTGGGCCAAGTTGAGCCCGACGGTGGCCGACGTCGCCGAGGTGGCCGGAGCCGCACTCTCGGCCGGTGCCGAGGGGGTCACCCTGATCAACACCGTGCTAGCCATGGCGATCGACATCGAGGAGCGGCGGCCGGTCCTCGGCTCCGGGGCTGCCGGAGGTGGCCTGTCGGGTCCTGCCGTGCACCCGGTGGCGGTGCGCGCCGTCTACGACGTCCGGACCGCCTTTCCGGGGGCAGTGATCATCGGGGTCGGGGGGGTGATGTGCGGGGCAGACGCGGTGGAGCTGCTGATGGCCGGGGCCGACGCGGTCCAGGTGGGTACCGCCACCTTCCGAGATCCGAAGGCACCGCTGACCATCCTCCGTGAGCTGGAGACCTGGTGTTCCCGTCGGGGGATCCGCTCGGTGCGTGAGCTGAGCGGAGCGGCCCGTGCCTGATCCGGTGACCGAGGGGTTCGCGGTGCGGGTGGCCCGTGCCGTGGCAGTCCGCGGTCCGCTGTGCGCGGGCATCGACCCGTCGGCGGACCTTCTCGCTCAGTGGGGCCTCCCCGACTCGGCCGACGGGCTTCGGACGTTCGGCCTGAGGTGCGTCGAGGCCTTCGCCGACGTGGTGCCCGCGGTCAAGCCGCAGGTCGCCTTCTTCGAGCGGCTGGCCGCCGCCGGAATCGGGGCACTCGAATCGGTGATGGCCGCGGCCCGTGAGGCCGGACTCCTGGTCATCGCCGATGCCAAGCGGGGTGACATCGGTTCGACCATGGAGGCCTACGCGTCGGCCTGGCTCGATCCGTCCAGCCCACTGGTTGCAGACGCGGTCACCCTCCTCCCCTACATGGGATTGGGCTCGCTCCGGCCGGCATTCGACCTCGCCGCGTCGTCAGGCCGGGGGGTCATCGTGGTGGTGCGGGGGTCCAACCCGGAGGGCCGGTCCATCCAGGAGGCGGTGACGTCGTTTCGGGGGAACGGCGAGCTCTTCCACGGCCCGTCGGTGGAAGACGTGCTCCTCCAGGGGATCGGGGACCTGAACCGGGGAGGCCTCGCCGTACCGGGCACGGTCGGGGCAGTGGTCGGGGCGACGCTGCAGCCCTCCCAGTTCGACCTGGCCGGACTCGGGGGTGTCATCCTCGCCCCGGGCGTCGGGGCCCAAGGGGGGACAGTCGAGGGCACCGCGCGTCTGTTCGCCGGGTGCCCCCCGGGCGGCGTGCTGGTAAACGTGTCGCGGTCGGTGCTCGGTGCCGGGCCGGATCTCGGGGCGCTGAAGCGGACCGCCAGCGCGGCATGTGAGGAGATGAGCAGGGCCCTCGGGTGAGCCGGCGGCCCTGGGTCCCTTACGCCTGCATTGTCGCGGCCGTGGTCGCGGCCAACCTTCCCGCACTGTTGAACATCGTCACCGTCAATCCGCTGAACATCGATGCCGGGCTGGTGACCGGCCTGCCCCAGTGGTTGCACGGCTACCCGACCATCGATCCCAACGCCGGGTACCTCATGCAGGCGCTCGGCCATCTGACCACCAGTGACTGGCTGTCGGGTCATGTCCCCTGGTGGAATCCGTACGAGGGGATCGGCGTTCCCCTGGCGGGCGACATGCAGAGCGGCGCGTTCTTCCTCCCGACCCTCCTGTTCGGCTTCTCGAACGGCATGGTGTTCTTCCAGGTGCTCCTCGAGCTGGTGGCCGGGTGGAGCACCTATGCGCTGCTCCGCCGGCTGGGCATCGGCCCGGTCATCGCCACGGCTGGCGGTGTGGCCTTCGGACTGTGCGGGACCTTCGCTTGGTTCGCCATCGAGCCCATCCGTGTGCTGGCTTTCCTCCCGCTGTGCCTCCTCGGTGTCGAACGTGTGCTGTCGGCGGCCCAGGAGGGTCGAGCGTGGGGGTGGCGGCTCCTTGCCGCCGGCTTGGCGTGTTCTGTGCTCGCCGGATTCCCCGAGACCATGTTCTTGGACCTCCTGTTCGTCCTGTGGTGGGCGGTGCTGCGCACGGCCGGCCCGGGCAGGCACTGGTGGCGGCCCATCCTCGGGAAGGTGGCCGCCGGCGCTGCCGCCGGCGCTGCGCTCTCGGCGCCCCTGTGGGTCGCCTTCGCCGGCTACGTCCGGTTCGCCAACACCGGAGCGCATACCGGCGGTGGGTACGCCTACGTCGTCCTGCGTGCCCGGGAGCTCGGGCAGCTGATCCTTCCCTACGCGGTCGGCCCGATCTCCGGATTCCATACGGTCGGCTCGGCCGACACACTCTCCGTGTTCTGGGGCAACGTCGGGGGGTACCTCGACGCCACGCTGGTGGCCGCCGCGGTCGTAGGTCTCGTCGGTCGTCGGAATCGGACGCTCCGGATCGGCCTCGGCATGTGGGTGGCCATCTGCCTGGCCCGGACCTACGGGTTCGCGCCCGTCGTCCACCTGCTGGCGCTGGTGCCCGGCGTCCGTCTGACCGCCTTCTACCGCTATGCCGATCCCACCTGGGAGTTGGCCGCGATCGTCCTGGCCGGCATGGGGTTGGACGACGTCGCCCGCCGACGCACCGGCATCCGGGCGCTGTGGGTCGGCGTGGGAGTGGCTGCCGTCGGCTCGGCGTGGGCCGCGGCGACGGCCTGGCCGACTCTGACCCGGGCCGCCGGGCCGACCGGGGCGATGGAGGCGCACCGCCACCTCTTCGTGGCGGGGAGCCTAGCGTTTGCACTGGTGATGTTGGCGATGCTCCTGGCCGGCGGGTGGTGGGCCGCCGGGCGCCGGTCCGGTGGGAGCCTGCAGACGACGGGGAGGCCGGGGGAAGAGCGGCTCCGTCTGCATCGGCGAGGCCGGGTAGTCCTGGCCGGTGCGGTCATCGTCGAGTCGGTGGTCCTACTCGGCTTCACCTACCTCTCCGCGCCGAGGCCGACGACACCGAACACGGGGGCGGTCACCTGGCTCCAGGCCCATCTCGGTACCTACCGGTTCGCCACGTTGGGCCCGATCCAGCCCAACTACGGGTCCTACTTCGGACTGGCCGAGGTGAACGTCAACGAACTGCCCCTGCCCGAGGCGTGGACCAACTACGTGGCAACCCGGCTCGACACCAACACGGTGCCCTTCGAATTCACCGGCGGGAACCGGTCGGACCCGGCCGGTCCGGCTCCGGCACAGGAGCTGGCGGCCCTCGTGAAGAACTACGAGGCCGTCGGAGTCCGCTTCGTGGTGGAGTCGGCTTCGGGGGCCGATCCCACCGGCGCGGTGTACCCGGCCCCGGGCACGCCGCCGTGGCCCGAGGGCCCCCGTCTCGTCTACCAGGACCCGTTCGTCAAGATCTGGCAGCTGCCTCATCCAGCGCCCGCCTTCTCGCTCGCCGATGGGGCAACCGGGTCTGGGGGAGCGCCCGGATCGGTCGCCCATCCGTGTGCCGCGACGGTGCACGGATGGGATGAGGCCCGGGTGGTGTGCGACCACCCGACCACTCTGGTGCGGCGGGTCCAGTACGCCCCCGGATGGTCGGCGTCCGCCGGTTCGGTCACCGTTCCCGTGCGCCACGACCGCTCGGGGCCGGCTGGGCTCTTCCAGGCGGTGCCGGTCCCGGCCGGGACCACCACGGTGCGTTTCACCTACCTCCCTCCTTACGAGGTACCGGCGATCATCATCTCGGTGGTGACTGCACTCGGACTACTCGCCTCGCTACTCGTGACGTGGAGGACGAGGAGGACACGGCGGTCTTCCACTCAACGGGGATCGGATTCGGAGCGCACTGCCGGGTAGGCCGGCGCTCCCCAACAGCGTCACGGGCGCGGGCCGTGTCGCGACGGCTCCGTGGGGCGGAAGCACGAGGCATGTGGAAGCGGTGTGGGGCGCAGGGCACCCCGCACTCAGCGATCCGCGGTCGGCAGGTCCTGGGCGAACTCGAGGAAGGGTGCGCCTGGCAGGTACTCGACCGGGATCTCGTCGGAACGGTCGTAGTAGTCCACGTCGAAGATGTTGGACAGACCGGGGGCCTCGACGGTGCCGGACAGGCCGGCCTCGGTTCCGGCCAGGAACGCCCGCCTGCCGTCGATGGCACCGGACGACAACTGCTCGTAGACGCCCTTGGTGACCCGGGCCACCAGTGAGTACACGCACCGGTCGAGGGTGGCGCCGACCCGGTGGCCGATCATGCAGTGATGCGACCCGTCGTCCATGACGTAGACGGCAGCGTCGCCCTCGCCGATGCAGGCCCGGATGCGGTCGGGGTGCCCGAAGAGATGGAAGAGTTGCTCGTGGCGCCGCTCCTTCATGG
>JADGOF010000415.1 GCA_017883105.1 Acidimicrobiales bacterium | reverse complement strand
GGAGATCTTCGGCCCGGTGCTGGTGGTCATTCCCCACGACGGCGACGATGACGCCGTGGCCCTGGCCAACGACTCGGTGTACGGCCTGTCCGGCTCGGTCTGGTCGGCCGATCACGATCGGGCGGTCGGCGTGACCAATCAGATCCGTACGGGCACCGTCGGGATCAATGGTGGCCTCTGGTTCAGCCCGGACATGCCGTTCGGCGGCTATAAACAGTCCGGCGTCGGGCGCGAATCGGGCGTGGCCGGATTCGAGGAGTACCTCGAGACCAAATCGATCGCCGAACCGGCATGAACGAGAAGGTGACCAGCGATGAGTGAATCCGCCAACAGCGTGCACGACGCCGCCGGAGACGGTGAGACGTCCCGGGCCAAGGGCATCGCCAAGATGCAGGAGGTCTACGGGTTCTCTGTCGACCCGGCCGACATCCCCGGGCCGTATGTCGCCTTCACCGTCGACCACCTGTTCGGCGAAGTCTGGACGCGGTCCGAGCTCGACATCCGCGATCGCAGGCTGATGACCATCGGGGTGCTGGCGGCGCTCGGGCAGCCCCAGCTGGTGGAGATTCAGTTCCAATCCGCGCTTGATCGCAACGAGCTGACCGAGGACCAGGTCCGTGAAACGGTGGTCCATCTGGCCCACTACATCGGGTGGCCCCTGTCCACTGGCGTCAATGAAGCAGCCGAAAAGGTTATCGCCCGACGGTCCAAAGCCGCGCAGAAGGCGGAAGCAGAGAAAGCAGGGCAGTCATGAGTGCTCAGACCGGGGACCAGGGTGCCAGCCCGATGGTCCAGTTCGACTTCTCCGGAAAGGTGGCCATCGTCACCGGTTCCGGTGGCGGTATCGGCCAGGCCTACGCGGAGGCGCTGGCCGCGGCCGGTGCCTCAGTGGTGGTGGCCGACATCGACGAGGAGAACGCGGCCAGGGTGGCCGAGGGCATCCGGGCTGACGGTGGCCAAGCCGAAGCGGTACGGGTCGACGTGGCCGATCCGACCTCGGCGGTGGCCATGGCGGAGGCGACCGTCGAGCGTTTCGGTGGCATCGACTACCTGGTGAACAATGCGGCCATCTTCGGGGGTATGCAGCTCGACCTGTTGCTGACGGTGGACTGGGAGTACCTCAACCGGTTCCTGTCGGTGAACATGCTCGGAGCCCTCAACTGCGTACGGGCCTGCTACCCGGCCATGAAGGCCCGGGGCGGCGGGGCGATCGTCAACCAGTCATCGACGGCCGCCTACATGTACGCCGGCTTCTACGGCCTGGCCAAGGCCGGGGTCAACTCGATCACCCAGCAGTTGGCCCACGAGCTCGGAGGCCAACACATCCGCACCAATGCCATCGCCCCCGGGCCCATCGACACCGAGGCGTCCCGGACAGTGGTCCCCGACGCCTTCATGAAGCCGATCCTGGCCGGCCTGGCCCTCAAACGGCAGGGCGAGACGTCGGACCTGGTGGGCATGTGCCTGTTCCTGCTGTCCGATGAGGCCTCGTGGATCACCGGCCACGTCTTCAACGTCGATGGCGGACAGGTTGTCCGCCCGTGACACGGACAGGTTGTCCGCCTGTGACCGGGCATGCCGGTGGGTGAAGGCCGCGTCGACATCGAGGACGGAGCCGGGGTCCGGCTGATCGCCTTCAACCGCCCCGAGGTCCGGAATGCCTTCAATCTGGCCCTGTACCGGGCCGTCACCGACGCGCTCGTCGACGCGCAGGATTCCGATGCCATCCACGCCGTCGTCCTAACCGGACGTGGACAGGCATTCACCTCGGGGCAGGACCTCCGGGAGATGGCCGCCATCGCCACCGGCGAGACCGGTCCCGAGGTGGGATCGGGGTTTCCCGCCCTGCTCGATGCCGTCGTGGGTTTCGACAAGCCGTTGCTGGCGGCGGTCCACGGGGTGGGCATGGGTCTGGGATGCACGATGCTCAGTCATGTGGATCTGGTGCTGATGGACGAGGACGCCCGCCTGCGGGCCCCGTTCGCCGAGATGGGCGTCCCCCCGGAGGCGGCCAGTAGTTGGCTGCTTCCGATCCGGATGGGTTGGCAGCAGGCCGCCGCAGTGCTGCTGGCTTCGGAGTGGATCGACGCCCACCAAGCGGTGGCATCAGGCCTGGCCCTCAAGGTCTGCCCTTCGGGGACAGTCCTCGACCAGACGATGGCACTGGCCCAGAGGATCGCCTCGTTCCCGCCGCACGCCACCCGGCAGATCAAACGCCTGATGGTGGAAACCCGCCGCCCGGACGTGATCGCCGCCCGGGAACGGGAGGAAGCGGCGTTCGCATCGCTCTTCGCCGACCCGAGCACCAACCCCGGCTCGCACCTGACCGCCGGCCTCGGGCACTGACCGACCATGCGACTGGGGATCACCGCCTTCCTGACCGACCGGGCCATGGCCCCCGCTGATCTGGCCCGCGCCGCCGAGGAGCGCGGATTCGCCTCCTTGTACCTCCCCGAGCACACCCACCTGCCGGTACGCGCCGACGCGCCACCGGCTCTGGTCGAAGGCGTCCATCTCGACGACTACCGCCGCAGTCTCGACCCGTTCGTGGCCCTGTCGACCGCGGCCTCGGTGACCGAGCGGATCATCCTCGGGACCGGGGTGGTGCTGGCTGCGCAGCACGATCCGATCGTATTGGCCAAGCAGATCGCCACCCTCGACCATCTCAGCGGAGGGCGGGTGGTCTTCGGGATGGGATTCGGCTGGAACCGCGAGGAGGCGGCCGATCACGGTGTGGAGTTCGACGTGCGTCGTGATGTGGCACGGGAGCACGTGCTGTGCATGCAGGCCCTGTGGTCCGAGGACCAGGCCGAGTTCCACGGGACCTACGTCTCGCTCGACCCGTGCTGGAGCTGGCCCAAACCGATCCAGCAGCCCCGGGTGACCACGCTGGTCGGCGGAGGGGCCAACCCGTCGGTGTTCGCCGCCATTGCCGAGTACGCCGACGGCTGGATGCCCATC
>JADGOF010000414.1 GCA_017883105.1 Acidimicrobiales bacterium | reverse complement strand
GGCCGAAGATGACGCGAGGCCATCGCCAACGTCGCTCCTTGACTCATCGCTGGACGTTTCCTGTGCGTGAGCACTGACGTTGGTGTCATCCCTACAAAACCCCTACAACCGACCCGATACTCGTAGGAGCGTCGACCCTGCTCAGAGAGCCAGCTACGGAAAGGACCAGGTCAGAAGCAAACTAAGCGGACGGAGGAGGATCGACCCGGAGCCTCTGGACGGCTCAGATGGGGCTCATAACCCGAACGGGCGTAGAACTCCTATCGGTGTTCCCCGGAGATCACTTCAGCTTTTTGGCCGCCTGGCCCGCATGGGCGTGATGGTGCCTCCGCCAGTCGCCTTGGTGTCTGGCTCAGTCGGCTCGGGTCGTCGCCCTGCGGCAAGCACCGCCCCAAGAGCCTCTGCCGCCTCCCGATCGAAAGCCTCGAGGAAGTGGGCGTATACACCGAGGGTTGTAGCTGCATTGGCGTGGCCGAGTCGGCCACTAACAGTCCGTACCGGAACGCCGGCGGCCAGTAGACGAGTGGCAGCAAAGTGACGGAGGTCGTGTAGGCGCACTGAGTTGAGGCCAATTCGACGGCGAACCCGGATGAATTCCTTTGTGACGTCATTTGGCTGCAACGATGTGCTCCCGTCAGGTGAGAGAGAGAACACGAACGCTTCGTCGGCAACTGCCGTACCGGACGCAAGGGCTCGCTCGGCCATCCGCCGCCGTTGCGAAGTCAGCATCGCCGCTGTATCGGAGTCGAGGGCAATGTGACGGGCGGCATGAGTCTTGGTGTCCTTTTCGACGGCGACCCCCTTGCCCCCTTCAATAACTGAACGCGAAATGGTCATGGTTCGAGCTTTGAGGTCTACTCTTCGCCACCGGAGGCCGCACAGCTCACCGCGACGGGCTCCGGTGGTGGCCGCCACGTGGAGAAGGCAACCCAGTTCCGGGTTTTCTTTTGACGCCTCTTCGATCAATCGCATGACGTCTTCAGGTGATGGCGGTTCGAGTTGGGTTCGCGGGACCCGGGGCGGGGAAGCGTGTTGTGCAGGGTTCGTTGCCAACCATCCCCACTTGACCCCTTGGTTGAGGGCCCGACGGAGAATGGCGTGGGACTGGCGGACCGTGGCCGGAGCGAGAGGTTGGCCGCCGGACCCACCGCTCGCACGGAGTTGCGTGTAGAAGCGGTCGATCTGTGCCGTGCCGAGTCGAGCTAGGGACACTTTGCCGAGCGCGGGGACGATGTAGGAATCGATTGCGCGGCGGTATCCCCGGATCGTGGTGGGGGAGAGATCCGGCTTCGCCATCTCGAACCATTGGTCGATCAGATCGCCCACGGTTGCGTCCTGAGCGGCGTGCCCTCCACCGGCTGTCTCGGTGACGAGGCGGCTGAGGGCCTCCTCCGCTTCTCGTTTCCCACCATGGAATGAACGGGTGACGGTCTTCTTGCGCCCCGTGACAGGGTCACGACCGACGTAGACGCGGAGCTCCCAAACGTCACCTCGTTGCCTCATGTGACCGCGCACGTCTTGCTCCAATCCGCAGTGAGCCGACAGGCCGCGCCTGCCTCTGCTACACCGGAAGAGTAGCAGGGAGTAGCAAGACGGTCGAGTTACTTCCAATAATCCCAAGTGACTTAGCCTCTGACCTGGGTATATATGGTGGGCCGTGCGAGTCTCGATCTCGCCACCTTGGGATTAAAAGTCCCCTGCTCTACCCGATGAGCTAACGGCCCGCCGAGGAGCGTATCGGCTCCACCTCGGGTGCCTGGACGATGCCAGACGACGGTGCCTCGGCATCCACTGCCCCGTCCAGGTTCGACTGCCACCGCCCCAGGTGGGCAAGACTGCCCCACGCAATCCCACGAAGGAGCACACGTCGTTGGCCGCACTCGACAACCCGGTGTGGTCGGCCCTCGCCGGCCCGCAACGAGACCTTGGAAGCAGCACGCCGCTGTCCGCCCGGTTCCATCCGGACGTGTCTCCGTTCGGCGCATTCGCCGGAGAGCCCACGGCCCACCACTGGAAAGACCTGGCCCGGCTCGTTGCGCCTGGCGAAAGTGTGGTGCTGGTCGGGAGCCGTCCGGACCCGCCGCTGGGTTGGGCAGTCCTGTGGGAGGGAACCGGCGTACAGATGATCGGCGACCGGTTGCGTCCGGAGCTCCCTGCACCGACCGCACTGCCGACCCTGCCCGAACCCCTCGCCCTCGGCCCGGACGATGCCGAGGACATGCTGGCCCTGGTGGCCGAGACCCGGCCCGGCCCGTTCCTGTCCCGCACGGTCGAGTTCGGGGGATACCTCGGAATCAGACACGAAGGTCGGCTCATCGCCATGGCCGGGGAACGACTCCGATCCGGTGGGTTCGCCGAAGTCAGCGCCGTGGCCACCCATCCGGATCACCGAAACCAGGGCTTGGCTGAACTACTGGTGCGAGAGGTGGCCGCCGGCATTGCCGGCCGTGGCGAAATCCCGTTTCTCCACGCGTCGGGAGACAACGTGGGAGCGATCCGTCTCTATACATCGATGGGATTCGTCGTCCGGCGGACCCTCTCCTTCGAGGCGCTCCAGCTCTCCGAGACTCTGTAGAGAACGGCGACTCAACCCCGGGCGCAGGCCGCCCCGAGTTCGAGAGCGGCGTCCCGCCACCCGGCCAGGTCGGTAACCGGAAAGAAGTCCCCGGTGGCTGCGTCCTGCTCGTAGGCCACGGGGGCCGGCGCACCGCCGGCCAGATCGGCCACCGCTCTCAGCAGGGCATCGATCTCCGCTCCGGAGGTTCCGAGCCCCGCACTGGCCCGCACCGCACCGGGGACCTGCCGATGATCGCCCTGCAGCACCTCGGCGCGATAGGCATCGACTTCCTTGTCCCCGAGCCCGAGGAGCCGGATCACATAGGGGTGGGCGCAGAAGCAACCATGACGGACGGCGATCCCGTACTCGGCGCTGAGCCGGGCGGCGACGAGGGCGTGGTGCATG
>JADGOF010000413.1 GCA_017883105.1 Acidimicrobiales bacterium | reverse complement strand
TGTCCGACGGCCGCTTCCACCTGGGCCTAGGCTCATCGGGCCCCCAGGTCATCGAGGGCTGGCACGGAGTGCCCTTTTCCGCCCCGATCGGCCGCACCCGCGAGATCATCGACGTCTGCCGGAAGGTCTGGGCCCGTGAGGGTCCTCTCGTCCATGAAGGGACCTACTACAACATGCCGCTTCCGGCGGGTGAGGGAACCGGACTGGGCAAGGCGCTCAAGATCATCGCTCATCCGGTCCGGCCGTCGATCCCCATCTGGGTGGCCGCCCTCGGAGAGAAGAACGTGGCCATGACGGCTGAGGTGGCCAACGGGTGGATCCCCATGCTGTTCGTGCCCGAGAAGTCCCGTGCCGTGTGGGGCGCATCCCTCGACGCCGGCCTGGCCAAGCGCGACCCCGCCCTCGGCCCGTTGCAGATCACCGTGGGTGGGATGTTGGCCATCGGCGAGGGTGAAGAGGTCACCGCGCTGCGCGACCTGTCCCGCCCCATGGTGGCGCTCTACGTAGGGGGCATGGGCGCCAAAGGCAAGAACTTCTACAACGACGTCGTGAAGCGCTACGGCTTCGAAGAGGTGGCCGAGAAGATCCAGGATCTCTATCTGGGCGGCAAGAAGGCCGAAGCCGAGGCGTTGGTGCCCAACGATCTCCTTGAGGCGACCTCGCTGTGTGGATCGGAGAGCTACGTCGCCGAGCGGATCGCCGCCTTCAAGGACGCCGGTGTGACCCATCTGCAGGTCATCCCCATCCCGCTCGGGGATCAGCGTCCGGTGGACCTCATCGCAAAGGTGAAGCAGCTGGCCGGCTGAACTGGCCAGCTGCTCACGGTGGTTACTCTTCGGAGACCAAGCCGGAATCGGTGAGGTCGACAGTGTCCAGCGGCAGTAGCGAATCGAGCTGCTGGGCCATGGTCTCGATCTCTTCGGCGTCGTAGTAGCTGCGGTTGAGCGTCAGCGTGAGCTGGTTCTGCACCAGGGCCAACGCATCCTCGGCCGCGGCGGCTGCATCGTAGACGGAGAACAACCTGGCCTGCATGGCCTGGGCGGAGACGAACCGGGTACCCCGCTGCTGGGCTTCGACCGGCAGCGAGCGGAGCGCATCACCGGGGGTCGCCGGCTGCCCGGTGCCGGACGCCGGCGTTGCGATGCCGAACGGCGCTGCATGGTCGGCCTGTTCTGAACCTACGGCCTGCTCTGAACTCTCGACCTGCGCGGTGCTCTCGACCTGCTCGGTGTTGGCCTGTTCTGTCATCATCGGTTCCCTACTCGCTTTCCCCTACTCAGTGCTGCGCTTCCCTGTCAGGCCCGGGCATCTCGTCCCCGGCTTTTCCTCGTCTCATCCATTGAACACCGAAAGTGAGCCGCATCTTCCGCGCGCCCCCGAAATTTGTGGGCACGGCGGCACTCGGGAGCGTCGGTCGGCTCCTATCTACTCCTTTTCGACCACTCGACGTCCCAGATTGAGGAAATCTTCATCAGGCGATGGGCCGGTAGTCGACGCCGGCCACCGCTCCCTGGCCGCTGGCGGCGTGAACGGGATCGAGCGGGACCACACTGAACGTCGTCCGATTTGACTCGAGGGAGTCCTCGGCGAGCTCCCAGAGATCGAACCCGGGCTCGAAGGTGTCTCCGGTGGTCCACGGGACGCGATCCCACGCCACCCAGAACTTGGCGGGGTCCCAGGGCGTCCCGGTAGCTGCCGGCCAGCCGGTTGAACTCGATACCCAGACGCCATGAGTAGATGACCGGCAGCACATGGCCGACCATCGGGAAGACCGGGTGCATCCTCGAGGTGAACGTCGATACCAGTAGCTCGCCCTGGGGCGTGGTGTCGTACCCGGAGATGAGGTGGGCACAGTCGTGCGGTGTGCCGAAGATCTCGTTGGCCGCCTCCGGTTGCCCCGGGAACTCGAAGTGGTGGTGGTCGTAGTACGACCAGGATTCGTGACCGAGGGTCCCCGGCGGGAGGCCGGCGAGCGCCCGATAGCGCTGGGCCAGCTGCTCGTCCTGCCCGTCACCGCCGTAGCGCTCCAACCGGTGATTGACGTCGTCGACCGCGCTGAGGTCGATCTGGCCATCGGTGATGCCCTCCAGATTGCGGTCGCCCATGTCGGCGATGACCGGATCCAGATCCGCGTCGAGGCTCATGACCAGGTCGTCCAGCCAGGCGTCGTGGACTCCGAGCGCCTGGGCGAACCCGAGGACCTGGCCGATCCGTGCACTGTCCAGCGTGCCGTCGACCAGGGCCATCACGGCCAGGACCTCGACGGCTGTGACGGCCTGTTCGGTGTGGTCGAGCACCGCGGCCAACTGGCCAGGGTCGGAGGGTGGTAGCGCGGCCAGGTGGGGAGCGTCGATACCCAGGCCGAGGAGGGCCAACGAATCGATGGCCCCCGTACCGTCGCTCATCGATCTCGTCGTTCCAGCAGAGACCACCGTCTTGGCCGGCCCGAGGAGCACCCGCGCCTGGCGGTCGTCGGTGGCCAGCCACATCGCCCCATTCGACCATGACCGGCGCGTCCGGTTGCTGATCAGGGAGAAACGGGTGATTCGGTCCGTTCCGGCAGCAGCAGGACGGCCCCGGCCAGGAAAAACAGGGCGCCGATGAACGTCCCGCGGTTGGACACTTCAGCGTTCTTGATCTGCCCAGTGGAAGGAACGATGTAGCCGGCGATGGCGGAAACGCCGAAGGCGATGGAGCCCACCAGGTTCAAGGCGGTGATCCACCAGGGCAGGCGCCGCGGGGACCAGGCCAGCCATCCGTGGCAGACCTCGAACCAGGCAAAGCCGCTGGCCACCAGGAAGCAGACCGAGCCGAACGCGTCCGGGCGCCATACGTGCTGGTGGGCGGCCTGGGACGTGAGATCGGTCCGGATGGCGTTGCCGGTGCTGAGATTGAAGAAGAGGGTACCGATCAGTTGGATGCCCGAGGCCCACCAGTCGATCTGCCGCGGGCGGTAGACCAAGA
>JADGOF010000412.1 GCA_017883105.1 Acidimicrobiales bacterium | reverse complement strand
GGCAGGGTGACCCCGTCGGCCACCGGGTACCACGAGGCTCCGCCGCCGAACAGGAACGAGGGGTCCGGGGGCAGGGCGCGGATGACGTCTGCCGCAGGCATGGAGCGCATGCAGGCAAGGAGGGCCGTGCCGGTCGGGCAGCCCAGCTTGACACCCAGCTCGGCACCTTGGGCCTCGGCCGTGGCCACCGGTTGGGCGGGCAGGGTGCAGGGACCGCTTTCGGTGATCCCCTTCTCGAATAGCCCGGCCGAGGTCGGGGACACCAACTGGGCACACACACTGATGCCACCGGCTGACTCACCGTAGATGGTCACGTTGTTCGGATCGCCACCGAACGAAGCGATGTTGGTCTTGACCCACCGGAGGGCGGCCTGCTGATCGAGCAACCCGAGGTCGCCGGTGGAGTGGTGGGGATCCTGCTGTGCCAACGCCGGCAGGGCCAGGAACCCGAGTGGGCCGAGGCGGTAGTTGAAACTGACCGAGATGGTGCCATTGTTGGCGGCGAAGTTCGACACGTTGTCGTCGCCGGAACTGCCGATGGTAAATCCCCCGCCGTAGATCCACACCATCACCGGTCGGGGCTTGGTCGGTGTCACCTTCGGGGCGTAGACGTTGAGAAAGAGGCAGTCCTCGTTGCCGACCAGGACGTTCGCCAGCGGCACGATCTGTGGGCACGCGCTCGACGCCTTGGTTGCCTCCAGGGTGGTAGTCCAGGGGGCGACCTCCTGCGGTGCGCTCCACCGGAGGTTGCCGACCGGGGGCTGGGCGAACGGGATGCCCAAAAACGCCCTGGTGGTAGCCGTTGACGTCCCCCGCACCACCCCTTCCGAGGTGCGTATGGTCACCGGATCGCCTCCGACCTCGAAATGGGCGGGTGCGACCACCGGGGCGGGCACGCTGGTTGGAGTGCCGGACGACGCCGACGACCCACATGCCGCGGCAATCCCAGCACAGCAGAAAGTGACGATGACCGCGATCCCCCGACGCATGTGGCAGACCGTAGTGCCCCGGGAGGGCACGATGATCAACGACTGCCCGGGAGGACCCTCCGGTCGACGGGCGGACGGCCGTCAGGCGGGGGTGCCCTTACCGCCCGTCCCGAGCCGTCCGATCAGACGTCGAACTTCACCACGCCGCGCAGGTTGACCCCGGCAGCCAGGTCGTCGTACCCGTTCTGCACCTGGTCGAGCGTGTACTCCTGGGTGATGAGGCTGTCGATTTCGAGGAGACCGGCCTGGTAGAGACGCAACAGGTTGGGGATCTGCACCCGCGGGCTGCACGAACCGAACACGGTGCCCAGCAACGACTGGTTGAACATGGCCAGGTTGAACAGATTGAGGCTGACCTCGTCCTGGTTGAACGGTGCGATGGCCGTGGCCACCACCCGTCCGTCCTTGGAAGCCAAGGCCATGGCCGGTGCCACCAGGTCGCCGGTCAGCACCCCCGGGGTGAGGATCACCACGTCGGCCATCCGGCCCTCGGTCAGCTCGGGGAGCAAGAGATTGGCCTCGAGGATCGAGCTCGCCCCGTGGGTGGCCCCGACCTGCTTGGCTTTCTCCACCTTGAAGGGGATCGGGTCGACGGCGATGACGTACCGGGCACCGGCGATCTTCGCGCCCTGCAGCGCTCCGGATCCGACACCGCCGCAGCCGATGACGACGACCGTCTCACCCGGCTTCACCTTGGCCCGGTCCACGGCGGAACCGAAGCCGGTTGAGATGCCGCAGCTGATGAGGGCGGCGGCCTTCAGCGACACGCCCGTGTCGATCTTCACCAACGAGGCCTCGTTGGCCAGCACGGTGTCCGAGAAGGTGCCCAACTGGGTCATTCGGTTCACCTTCTGACCATCGAGGTGGTACCGCCACTGGCCATCGCTCATCATGGGTCCGGCCAGGATGGACATCCCCAAGTCGCATAGGTACTGGCGGCCGGAGGCGCACCAGAAGCAACGACCGCAGGCCGGGATGAACGACGCGGCCACATGGTCCCCGACGGCGAGTGACTCCACACCCGGACCGACCTCGGTGACGATGCCCGCACCCTCGTGGCCGCCGATTATCGGGAACATCGAGTCCACGTCGAAGACGGGAAGGATCTCGGGGTCGACGCTCATGTCGCCGGTGCGAAGGTGCTCATCGGAGTGGCACATGCCCGCATAGGCCATCTGCACCAGTACCTCGTGGGGACCGGGAGGCTCGATGTCTACCTCTTCGACCTTCCACGGTTCTTCCAGCCCGGAACAGACAGCGGCACGGATCTTCATTTGGTCGGTCCTCCCCTAGTGACGGCACCTCCCGGGCACCGAACGCTTCCCCGACCAGCATCGCGCCGCCGGGCGGGCCGCGTCGAGCTGAAACGGACTAGGTCCCAGCCCCCAGGCGGTCTTCGTCGAATCCGGTGGACATCAGCCGGAAGGCCCGATCGACCTCCCCGACCAGATCATCGCCGTCCTGGGCCGCCCAGCAGGCAAATGCGGCCATGGCCGCTCCGAGCGCCGCCCGGGCTACCGTCTGGGGTCCGAGGTCATCGGGAGCTCCACCGATCCTGCTGGCCACGAAACGGGCCACCACCTCGCACCACTCGGCGTATCGGACCGCGGAGTGGGCCACCAGGGTGGGCACCGCAGTGATCAGGCCGATCCGGATGCGCAGCTCATTGAGCTCCCCGGCCCCGAACCGGTTGGTGGCCATCACCGCACGGCGCAACACGTCCATCATCGGCTCGTCCCCGGGCGCCTCCGCCAGCCGCTCGCGCAGGCGGACCAGCTCGGCGTCGAACTCGCCCCACACCACGTCCCGCTTCGACTCGTAGTAGCGGAAGAACGTGCGCCGGCTGACTCCCACCGCGGCGGCGATCTCGTCGACCGTCGTCTCGTCATAGCCCTGCCGGCTGAACAGGTCGAGGGCAGCCCTGGCCACGTCCTCCCGCGATGTGCTCGGACGCCGGCCGCGAGCCACCTCGGTCGGA
>JADGOF010000411.1 GCA_017883105.1 Acidimicrobiales bacterium | reverse complement strand
GGTGGTGATTGACGGCGTCCGACAGCTCGGGGCTGTCGTTCCTAGTACTCCCCACATCCCCGCCGACGAGATTGAGCGGTAGATGACGCTTATCGATTCGTTGAACCAGGTGCGGCAGGAACCGGCCGAGCACGGATGACGACAACGGATGCAGCGATGCCCACGACGGCCCCGATTAGGCAGAGCCACAGACCCGTCCCGACATCGACCGAGACGACCGTCGCCACCGCACCCGATGGCGTGGGCAGATTGCTCATGTCGTAGATGCTGATACCCAGGGTGATGACCATCGTCGATCCACTCCCAATGACCCACCCGCGATGTGGCTTTCTCAACATGGCCAGGGCGAAGCACAGCGTGACACCGGCAAGAATGAGGGTCAGGACGCCGTCTCCGGTTGTGCCGTTCTTGCTGACTGTGCCGAACGCTGTGGACACCGACGCCCACGGAAGAAGTGAACCGAGCGCCACTATGATTGATGCAAGGAGAATCGTGACTATCGGCCATGGCAGGGAACGACCGGACAGCATCAACTGATTCGTGGCCGGCGGCGAGGGCTTGGGGCTTCGCTCTGGTGCCGGAGTGGGTGCCTCAGCCGTTGGCGTCGCAGAATCGGCGGTCGGTGGCTCGGCTGCCGTTGTCATGTCGGGGGTGGTGGCCACGGGATCATTCGGCGATGGGGCATTCCAAGTGCCGTCCGGTCCCTGCCACCATCCTGGAGCCGATGTGTCACTCATTGTGCCTCCTTGCGTGACGCACACCGAGATCGCCCCGCCGTGGCTCAGAGAGTGTGTCACGATCCGCCCCGCAACGCACCAGCCGTCACTTTTCGAGCGCTACCATGACCCGCCGGGTCCGTCGAGCAGCGGTCCCCGCCGACCGATGCTCCGGACCCGGCAACTATTCCTGGCTCCCCCAACACCAACCGGTGGGAAGGAAGACCCGTCCCGAGCGTTTGAGGGTCTGAGACCGAAGCACAGGCGAAGTGGTACTGATCTACAGGGTCCGCGGCGGTGCCACGTAGTCGTCACATGCTGGATTGGTGCACTCGACGCGTATCGCAGCGTTGACCGGCGTCGACTGCTCATCCACCGGAGCGAAGACGGTCTCGATCAGTGCACCAAATCGACACTTCGGACAGAGTCCGCGGCGCTGGTTGGTCTGGTACATGCTGATACCTCCTCGATTGGATGCCACCCGACTTGGGCAACCTCCGGAGGGTAGCGACATGCCTCATCGTGAAGGGGACAGTTTCGGGCCGCCCGCTCCATCGCAGGCCGGGCAGACGGGCAATCCAAAGAGCAGCCACTCTTGTCCGCATTTGTCCGCACGAGGTCGAAAACCAACGCAAAACGATGACCACTAACAAACAGCATCATCCCTGGTGAACGGTCACATATCAGGTGAAAGCCCAGGTCGTCCTCCGCCCTTCGGTACTGGGAGACCAAGAAGTAGTCAGGCGACAGGGGCCGCCGCACAGCCCGTGCAGGCTTGCGTCGTCGGCTCCTCGGCCATCCGGGCGTCGTCGATCGACACCCCACACGTTGCACACCGTCCGTACGTCCCCTCATCGAGGCGGACGAGGGCCTGTTCCACTTGGCCGAGCACTTGCTCGATGGCGTCGACGGTCAACTCCGACGCTGAAGGCTCGATGGCATCTGCCACCGGGGGCTCCTGCTGGTCGGTCGAGTTCTCTGCCAGCGGCCGTTCAGCGACCAACCCGGTGGTCTGGCCGTCGGTGATCCACTCGCTCTCCATGACCGTGAGCGTACCCGCGGGCACAGGCGTTCCCCGTAGGGTAAGTCCGTGGAGCCCACCCAGAGGGAACACCCCCAGAGCAACCAGGACCCTTCCGACTCGCTGGCCGACCTGATCGGAAGCGGTCAACTGGTCCCATGCCTCGACGGCGTCGACCGGCCGGCCATCGAGCTGGACCAGGCGGCGTCCACCCAAGCCCATCCCGACGCCGTCGCCCGGGTGGAGGAGTTCCTCCCCTGGTACTCGAGCGTGCACCGCGGTGCCGGCTTCCGGTCGCGCCGGGCCACTGCCGCCTACGAACAGGCCCGCCAGGCGGTCCTCGCCTTCGCCGGCCGGCCGCCTGACGGACCCGACGTGGCCATCCTGTGCCGCAACACCACCGAGGCCATCAACCATCTGGCCTACCGGATACGCCTCGAACCGACCGATGTGGTGGTGACCACGGTGGTCGAACACCACGCCAACCTGCTGCCATGGGGACGGGTGGCCGAACGCAGGTACGTCGAGTGCTCACCGGACGGGACGTTCACCGTGGACGCCGTGTGCGCCGCTCTGGATGCGGGCCACCGGCCACCGGCGCTGTTGGCAATCACCGGCGCTTCCAATGTGACCGGCTGGCTGCCCCCTCTCGACGCAATCATCGAAGCCGCCCACGAGCGGGGAGTCCGTGTGGCGGTGGACGGAGCCCAACTGGCGCCTCACCGGCCGCTGCCTGCGGCCGCCGACTTCATGGCCTTCAGCGGTCACAAGCTCTACGCACCCTTCGGATCCGGGGCGTTGATCGGCCCCCGGGAGTTCTTCGAGACCGGGGATCCCTTTCTGGCCGGAGGAGGAGCTGTGGACCTGGTGGGACTGCACGAGGTCATCTGGTCCCCTCCCCCCGACCGCGAGGAAGCCGGTTCCCCCAACGTCATCGGGGCGGTCGCGCTTCACGCGGCCATCGATGCGCTCGGGCGCATCGGATGGGAGGCCATCGTCGCCCACGAGCATGCCTTGGCCCACAGGTTGGCCGAGGGCCTTCGGGGCATCGAAAGTGTGCGGCTGCTCGGGCCCATGGCATCAGAGGGCGGCGTGGTCGGTGGGCAGGTCGAGACCCTTCCGGTGGCTCCGTTCACCATCGAGGGCATGCACCACGCCCTCGTCGCCGCCCGGCTCAGCGCCGAGTACGGGATCGCCGTCCGTCATGGTTGCTTCTGCGCCCACCCCTATGTGATCCGGCTCCT
>JADGOF010000410.1 GCA_017883105.1 Acidimicrobiales bacterium | reverse complement strand
CCGAACACTTCGTACCACCGCCCCATAACGGGTACGCGACAGAACAAGGGTCCGCGAGGAGCACCGGACGCCATGGAGACCGGAGCGGTCTGCAAGCGATCTGGCTCCCCGAGGCACTGTTGCATTGAGGGCGAACGACGCTGAACCCGCATCCATCGGCGCCATGGCTAAACGTCAATCCTGTGGCGCCCATGCATTGACGATGCATCTCAATACGAGGTTTTCGGCCCATCTGATGCTTCGCGTCGGGTCGCGCGGCTCAATGTAACAGTGCCGCTCTGGGTCGTTGAAGACCTGGTCGAACACCAGTTCGAGGGGATCGCAATGTCCGGTCGCGCAACCTGCCCAACGCAGGAATGGCGCTCTCTGTGGCACGGGACTCAAGGTCTGATCGGAACGCGCCGATTCCAAAGCCATGGAATCATCTCTCACCGACAATTCCCGGGCCGTAAGCCAAGCACCTTGTCCGAGGCCACGGTATTGCCGATCCGACTAGGGGTCAGCGCATGGCATCGCCGCAACCGTCGGTAGACAAGCCGACTGGCACGCGACGCCGTGTCTGGTTGACGGCGGCGTTGGTGCTGTTCGTGGCAGGCAGCGTCGGATCGGTTCTGGTTGCGCAGACGGTGGCGCGGAGTGACAGCCAGAGATCTCACCAGGCGTTCGTGGCGTCGGCGGCAGGGATCGCCTCGACGCTGAACCTGGCCATTCAGCACGAGCAGGACCTGGCCGTTGGCATCGGCGCCTTCGTAGTCGGCAACCCGAATGCCACCCAGTCCGAATTCCTTCAGTGGACAAGCTCCGTGCAGGCATTCCAGCGTTACCCCGAGCTCCAGGGGCTCGCCGAAGTGGTTCTGGTCCCCTCATCGCAACTCAGTGCGTTCGCGGCGCATGCCGAGACCGAATCGCCCGGTTCCTTGGGCCCCGGCGGAACTTTTCAGGTCACACCTCCGGGGGCCCGCCCCTACTACTGCTTCACGACCCTGTCGCAGGCACGTGGCGGGAAACCCGCCATTTCGGGAAGCACCGACCTCTGCGCCACCGCGTTGGGTCCGAAGCTCATGAGCGCTCGGGATTCCGGACAGGGAACCTACCTGCCGGAAGGAACCGGAAAGAGTGCGGTACTGGTTGTGGGAACACCCATTTATCAAGGTGGCACCGTGCCGACGACCGTCCAATCCCGCCGTGATGCATTCGTCGGGTGGACCGGTACCCAGATCCAGCCAAGCATCGTTTTGGCCACCGCCCTCCAGGGCCATCCCGACATGGCAGTGGCGTTCCACTACGAGAACGGATCCACCAGTATCACGTTCAACGCAGGAACGGCGCCTCGTGGAGCGCAGTCCATGACGATCGACATCCACAACGGATGGCATGTCCAGGTCTTTGGAGCGATGAGCGGAGGCGGCATACTCGCCAACATGGCCGCACTTGCCCTGCTGCTCGGTGGCATCGCACTCTTAATGCTGATGGCCACTGTCATCTATCTGCTCGGAACCAGTCGTTCGCGAGCCATGCAACAGGTCCATGAGCGTACCGACCAACTCCGGCAGCTGGCGTTCCACGACTCGCTGACCGGCCTTCCGAATCGGGCCCTAATCCTCGATCGGACCACGCAGATGCTGGCTCGCGCCCGACGCGAGCAGACCCCTGTGGCGGCGATGTTCCTCGACCTCGACAATTTCAAGGACATCAACGACACCTTGGGACACAGCGCAGGTGATCAACTCCTGGTCGGCGTCGGCTCCCGGTTGGCCGGCGCGCTTCGCGCGGGGGACACGGTCGGCCGGCTGGGAGGCGACGAATTCGTCGTGCTGCTCGAGGGCACCTCGCTGGCGGCAGGCGCCGAGGTGGTGGCCGAGCGAATCCTGAGCTTGCTGGGCCCCCCGTTCGACATCGACGGCTCCGATGCTCCATTGGAAGTGACCGCCAGCATCGGCATCGCCGAGGGCGACCGGGCGACACCTGACGAGCTGTTGCGAGATGCCGACATCGCCCTCTACCGGGCAAAGGGAGCCGGCAAGAACTGCGCCGTGCTCTTCACTCTCGTGATGCAGGAGTCGGTGGACGATCACCGGCACCTCGAGGTGGACCTGCATCGTGCTCTCGAGAACGGCGAGTTCTTCCTGCTCTACCAGCCCACCGTCGACCTTTCCACTGGAGCCTTCACCGGTGTGGAGGCCCTCATACGCTGGCGTCATCCCGTGCGGGGAATCGTACTGCCCGATGAGTTCATTCCTGCACTCGAGTCGAGCGGACTCATCGTTCCAGTCGGCCAGTGGGCACTCGAAACAGCGTGTCGACAAGGTGCCGCGTGGCAAAGCCACGGTCATCGGATCACGATGTCCGTCAACGTCTCGGCTGTGCAGCTCGAACGGGACCGGATCATCGACGATGTGCATGGTTCCCTCGAGGCGAGCGGCTTCGATCCTGACATGCTGATCCTGGAGCTCACCGAGACCGCCCTGATGCATGACGTCGGGTCCACCCTCGCTCGAATCACGCTGCTGAAGGCGATCGGGGTGGGCATCGCAATCGATGATTTCGGCACCGGCTACTCTTCACTTGCCTACCTGCAAAAGTTCCCAATCGACCTGTTGAAGATCGACCGATCGTTCATCTTGGGACTTCCCGAGTCATCCGAGTCCGTGGCCATCGTTCACACTCTGGTCCAGTTGGCCAAGGTCCTCGAACTCAAGACCGCCGCTGAGGGCGTCGAGACCGACGATCAGCTCATGCAGCTCAGAGCCGAGAAGGTCGACATCGGACAGGGATTCCTGTTCGCTCGGCCCCTCGAGGCGACGGCCTTGGATCGGCTCCTGACGAAGCCCACCGGCAAGCTCAGGCATCTCCGAGTCCTGAGCTGAGGTCGCAAGGTTGTCAATCGAACCGGCTCTGTTACATTGATTGATCATGTGGCGCGAACTCACTCGCTCCAGCGAGGTTCGCCGGTCAGATCACCCGCTCGAGTTCGTCGAAGGCCGCAGCAA
>JADGOF010000409.1 GCA_017883105.1 Acidimicrobiales bacterium | reverse complement strand
ACTCTATGATCCGCCGCTACATCATCTGGAGGAACCGCAACGCTCAGGACAAGACACTGCGTGAGCTGGTCAAGCGCGCAAACGTTGCCTGACGCGGCAGTAGAAGGGCTCGTCGAAGTAGGGCTCGATGCCGAGAAGGTCGGACCACCGTTCCTTGGCCACGGCGAGATCCGGTGCCGGGTAGATGACCGTCCGGAGGCCGCGCAACGAGAGACTCATCGACCCAGTGTCCCGGACGGACCGTCAGGCCCCGGCACCGGTGGTCTCCTGGAGGATGAGGCCGTTGCCGTCGGGATCGTGGAACGTGACGAACCGACCCCAGGGCGCGTTTTGGATGTCGCCCTCGACCTCCACCCCACGATCCAGCAGCTGCACGACATCGGCGTCGAGGCTGTCGGACTCGATGACCGTGCCCTGGCTCGAACCAGGCGTCATCGTTTCGAACCACGTGACCAGGGTGATTGCCGTCTCCGCACCGTGGGGCCTGACCTGCACCCACCGTTGGGTCGGCCCCATAGTGTTGTCGGCAACCAGTTCGAAGCCGAGCTTGTCCACGTAGAAGTCACGAGACCGGTCCTGATCCGACACCGGGATGGAGAACAGTTGCACTTTCGTGGTGGCCATGGAGCCACGGTAGGGAGTGGACCGCCTGCCGGTCAAACGATCGTTTCGGCGGCATCACCCACTGCCTTCTCCGCGGTTGTCGCCGTCCCGTTGGCGGACGCCGGGGCCGACCCGGGCAGTCTCCTGCCCACCCGCACGACGGATCTCGCTCTCCGCCTCAGGGCCGGCACCGATGGCGGTACAACTAGGCACCTGAGATGACGGCGCGCCGCGGCGGATCGCTTCAGCGGTTCGTCACAGGCGGTGCAAGCTGGATTCTCGCCGTCGTCGGGGCAGTGGCCATCGTCGTCGCCGGGCTCCTCAACCACGCCGATGCCCGGGCCGCGGCCTCTCAGGTGTGGTCTCCGTTCGTTCTGGTCACCGGTCTCCTCCTGGTGGGACTGGTTGCCGATCAAGACGGGCTCTTTGCCGCCGCGGGACACCGGCTGGCCACGGCAGCACCCAACGGCGTAGCCCTCTTCGGTGGGGCCGCGGCCGCCCTCGCCGTGGTGACTGCACTGCTCAATCTCGACACGTCGGTGGTGTTTCTGACACCAGTGCTGGTCCATGCGGCCCGTAGCCGCGGCGAAGGGGAGGCTCCCCTGCTCATCGGTTGCCTGCTCCTGTCCAATGCGGGGAGCCTTCCCCTGCCGGGGTCCAACCTCACCAATCTGATCATGCTCGGCCATTTCCATCTCTCGGGAGCGCAGTTCTTCGGGCACATGGCGCTCCCGTGGATCGCATCAGTGGTGGTGACCGCGGTGGTGATCGGCCTGTTCGAACACCGGTCTCTCCGGACCAGTCGTCGTGACTCGGAGCAACCTGCACCGGTCACCATCGGGCTGGGGATGGTGACCGTGGTCGCCGTCACTGCACTGGTTCTGGTGCTGCGGGCACCGGCACTGCCCGTGCTGGGGGTTGGCCTGTTGGTCG
The DNA here is from genome assembly GCA_017883105.1 of Acidimicrobiales bacterium. GTDB lineage: Bacteria > Actinomycetota > Acidimicrobiia > Acidimicrobiales > RAAP-2 > Bog-756. The sequence goes on along the minus strand of JADGOF010000409.1, from coordinate 1,456 downwards.
TGGCCGTCCGCCTGGTCGTTCATCGTGCGCAGCTCAACCGGGTGCGGGAGGTGCTCGGCATTCCGGTCCTGATCGGCCTCTTCGGCATCGCCGTGGCCCTGGGGACCCTGGGGCGGGCGTGGTCAGGTCCAGAAGCCCTGCTCTCCCACCTCGACCCGGTAGGGACGGCGATCGTTGCGGCGGGGGCGAGCGTGGTCTTCAACAACCTCCCGGCGGCTGCGTTGCTGGCCCCCCGGGCCCCACCCCATCCGTTCGCCCTGCTGGTCGGACTCGATATCGGACCGAACCTCTTCGTGACCGGTTCGCTGGCATGGATCCTCTGGTGGCGGACCGCCCGGCTGTCCGGATCGAAACCAGCCATCGGCAGGGCGATGGTCATCGGCCTGGTCGCCGTGCCGCTGGCCATGGCCGCGGCGTTGGCCATGCTTGCGGTCACCAACTCCCTCTGAGTCGTCAGCCTGTGCCCGTCCACTACTGCCGGCTTGGCTCCTCCTTGCAGCCGGTCAGTTGATCTTGACCAGGTCCACGATGAAGATCAGCGTGTCATTGGCGGCGATGGCCGCCGACGGCGAGTTCGCTCCGTACGCCAGATTCGGCGGGATGATCAGCTCACGACGCCCGCCGACCTGCATTCCGACCACACCGTCATCCCAACCCGGGATGACCTGACCCTCACCAAGCGCGAAGGAGAACGGTTGCCCCCTGTCCCATGAGGCGTCGAACTGCTTCTTCGACGAGTAGGCGACGCCGACATACCGCACGGTCACGTTGTCTCCGGCCTTGGCCGCAGGTCCCGTTCCGACAATGAGGTCTTTGACCTCGAGGTGGGTCGGTGGTGCCCCCGAGGGGACCACCACCGTGGGCTTCGTTCCGATCGTGCCGGCGGGCGAAGGGACCTGCACGGGAGCGGTGACCACGGTGCTGGTGGAAGGTGCGCTGGTCGCTTGAGTGGTGGTGCCGGTGGTCGACGAACTCGATGACGAGCTGCTGCAGCCGGCCAATCCGACGACAGACGCTGTCAGGACAACGAGCGACCAGGTACGTAGGCGAGACACGAACGAGTTCCTTTCCGACGGTGGATGGCAGGCAGACTGGGCAGGCCCAGATCTGCAACGGAAACGGTAGCCGCCCTTCGCTCCCATCGGTGGCCACCCACGATCAGCACCACCCCCATCGGTGGTCGACGCGGCGATACACCCGCCTGGCACCATCGGCTCATGATGCTCGCCACCTTGCAACGGGTATCCGTCGACTGCCGAAATGGTCGCCGTCGCCGACAAACATCCGAATGTCTTCATTGACACCAGGACACTAGGAGGCTGGTGTCTTTCTCGAAAGCGACCGAAATCGACCAACTCTGGTGGAAATTGACCGGGCGCCCGACGCCACTCTGATGCTTTGAACGCCCCTGGGGGCATCGTGCAGGGAGATCGGTTTTCGGCCTTCAGGCCGGATT
>JADGOF010000408.1 GCA_017883105.1 Acidimicrobiales bacterium | reverse complement strand
GGATGCGGCTGGATGAATTGGGCCACCTCGTCGGCGGTCGCCTCCCAGTTGACCGCCAGGTACCCGGCACCGAGCTGCTCGGTCACCCACGGCCCCACCATGTGCACGCCGAGGATCTTGCCGGTTGATCCGTCCGGTCGCCGCTCGGCCACGATCTTGACCATGCCTTCGGTGTCCCCGATGATGCGGGCCCGGCTGTTGCCCCCGAAAGGGTCCTTCTTCACGATCACATCGAAGCCCCGCTCACGCGCGTCGGCCTCGGTCAGGCCGGCGAACGCCACTTCGGGATGACAGTAGATGGCCCAGGGCACGCGTCCGTAGTCGACCGGGATCACCGGCTCGCCCAGAATGCCCTTGATGACCACGATGGCCTCGGCAAATCCGACATGTGCCAGCTGCGGGGTGCCGGCCACCACGTCGCCTGCCGCCCAGACGCCTCGGGCACCGGTGCGCATCAGCGCATCGGTGACCACGAAGCCCCGATCGTCCACCACCACTCCGGTCCCCTGGGCCAGCAGCCCTTCCGTGCGGGGTCGGCGGCCGACCGAGACGACGACGGCATCCACCGGCAGCTTCTCGCCGTCACCGTACGACACGACCGTCCCCTGGCCGGTCGCATCGGGGGTGTGGCCCTGCAACCGGGCCCCGACCTTGACGTCGATCCCCCGCTTACGGAACGATCGGGCCACCACCTTGACCACGTCGTCGTCACAGCCGCTCAACATGGTCGGGAGCGCTTCGAACACGGTGACCGAGGAGCCCAGGTCGCTCAGCAGAGAGGCGAATTCGCAACCGATGGCCCCACCGCCGATCACCGCCACCGAGGCCGGGAGCTTTTCGAGGGCAAGGACCTCGTCCGAGGTCATCACGATCGTGCCGTCGATATCGAAACCCGGGATGGTGCGGGGGACCGAACCGGCCGCCAACACGATGTCGGTACCGGTGATCTCCGCGGTCGAGCCGTCGTTGCCGGCAATCTGGACCCAGTGATCGGGGAGCAGGGTGCCGCTCCCGCTGAACACCGTCACGCCCCGACCCTTCAACAGGCCGGACAGACCGGTGAAGAGCTGGTCGACCACGGTCTGCTTGCGGGTCTGGCTGACCGAGAAGTTCACCGTCGGGCTGCCCCCATTGGCCCCGGAACCGATACCGAACTGGCCGGAGCTGGACACCGTGCGGTACACCGCCGCCGTCTCGAGAAACGCCTTGGCCGGCACGCATCCGCGGTGCAGGCAGGTTCCGCCGACCTTGTCGAGCTCGACGATGGCCACTGACAGGCCGGCGGCGGATCCGTAGAGTGCCGCGGCGTAGCCGCCGGGGCCGCCGCCGATGACCACCACGTCAAATGGCCCTTTCCCTCCCGATGCCATCTTCTGCGTTGCCACCTCGGGTGCCGTGGGAACCACCTCCATCAAGTGCTCAGCCCGTCCTGGGGATCAGGTCCAGCCTACCGGTCCGGAGAAGACGTCCACCTGCGTGGACGCATCAATTCCCATGACGGCTGAACAGGGTTCCGCCCACCGGGCCAGCCGGTCTCTGCCTACCCGGCGGTCAGCGGCTTACGCCCCCACGCCGAGATCATCGGCGAGGTGGCGAGATCGAGGCGCCCGGAGACGATGTTGGTCAGGTGCCGGTCGATTTCGGCCTCGGTGGCCAGGCCTTCCGCCACCAGCCGATCTCGCGTCAGCTCCACCGTGGCCCGTTCGAGCACCGTGTTGGCCGGAGAGGTCACCGGAAAGTAGGCGTCAGCCGCCACCTCGACCAGGCCACCTTCCCGGAGCAGCCGGGGCAACGTCCGGCCGAAGGCCAGTTCAGCCCCCCGTTGAGCCATCAGGGTGCGGAAGTCCCGGCGGAGTTTGTTGGCCAGCACCTGCGGGGACCCGTGCTCGTCCAGGCAGGTCAGCGGCTGCAACGCCGGGTCGGCATCTTCGAGGAGCAACCAACCCCCGGGTCGCAGGACCCCGATCATGGCGGCCAGGGCTTCGGCACGACGGGGAACGTGCACCAGAACCAGGCGGGCGTGGATCAGGTCGAAGGGCCCGGTTGGCGGGGCGTCGGCTCCCACATCGTGCACCTTCGCCTCGAAGGATCGCCCCGCGGACTCCTCCATCCACGACACATCGATGTCGGTGGCCAGCACCGACCCTTCGGTGCCGACCTGGCCGGCCATCCAGGAGGCCACGGTGGGGCCTCCGGCCCCGACCTCCCAACAGTGCCATCCCCGTTCGATCCCGAGCTGGTCGAGGTGCCGGAAGGTCGAGGGGTCGAAGAGCGTGGCGAGGGCACGGAACCGCTCCCCGGCCTCCACCTGCTGGTTGTCGAGCAGGTACCTGTCCCGTTCGGTCACCGGGTCATCGTAGGGCGCGGTGGCGGCGGTCAGGAGAGCACCCGGCGCCGGAAATTACGGAGTCCGACTCCGAGGAAGAGCGCCAGAAACCCAGTCAGCACCGGATAGATCACGTAGAGGTGCATGTGCGGCGCATCGGTGAACGCCGCCCGCATCCCCTCGTTCACATAGATCAATGGATTGACCAGCACCAGAATCTGGAGCCAGTGCACGCCTGCCGCCTGGATCGGGGCCAGTCGGGTCCACTGGTAGTACGTCCCTCCGAGAAAGGTGACCGGGAGGATGATGAAGCCGAACATGAGGCCGATGTTGCGGGGTTCGAAGCTGGTACCGAGCAGCAGTCCGAGCGAGGCCATGGTCACGCAGGCCAATGGGACCAGGGTCACGATGATCCACCAGTGGAGGGTGAGGTGAGCCTCGACGCCCTTGGCGTGGACCACCGAGGCGATGGGTAGGACGATCAACGCGGAGATGAGGCCCTGCACCGCCCCCGAGAGCACCTTGGCCACGGCCACCAGCCACACCGGGCACGGCGCCTGCACCCTGTCTTCGATCTCCCGGGTGTAGCCGAACTCCTGGGACATGGTGAGGGCCACCGACTGCACCCCTTGGAAGAGGATCGAGATTCCCACCACCCCTGGGACCA
>JADGOF010000407.1 GCA_017883105.1 Acidimicrobiales bacterium | reverse complement strand
CAGGACCACGATCAGGAACCCGAGGCCGTGCGTCTTGCCGCTGAAGAAGCCGGTGTTGTTCACGGTGGAGGTGAACACCATCGAGGCGCTGGCGTGATGATGCGGGAGGAAGACGAGGATCAGGACGATTGCCGCGGCACCGAATACGTGCCACCACACCGAGGTGTTGTTGATCATCGCCAGCAGATGGCTGGAGAAGATGTTGACCACCGCCGCGACCACCAGGATGATCATGAAGTAGATGAAGATCGTGTTCAGGCTGCCCGAGTGGTAGCTGGTGGAGAAGAAGCCCAGCGTGAGGTCGAAGAAGGTGGCGCAGCCGTAGGCGACGGAAGCCACGATGGCGAGCAGGCCGATCAGGTTGAGCCAGCCCGTGTAGTAGCCGGCCTTCGCTCCTCCCAACTTGGACGCCCACCAGTAGATCCCACCGGATGTCGGGTAGGCGGACACCAGCTCGGCCAGGCAGAGCCCGATGCAGAGGATCAGCGCGGCAAGGATCGGCCAGCCCCAGGCGATGGCCGCCGGACCGCCGCCGTTCCAACCGCTGGAGAACGTGGTGAAACACCCGGCCAGGATCGAAATGATCGAGAACGAGATGGCGAAGTTGGAGAAGCCGGACCAGGACCGGCTCAGTTCCTGCTTGTACCCGAGTTCGGCGAGGAGCTCCTCGTCCGTGCGAACACCCAGGTGTTCGGGATCGATTTCGAGTGGTTCAATTCCCTCGGGCACTGGTGTCCTCTTTCCTGTCGTCGCTTGTGAACCTCGGACTGAACTCCAGCCGCGGACCCCAACGTGACTTTTGGGAACGTAACACCCCGCGGTTGTCGTGTCTACAGTAAAACCGCAGGCCACAGGCGGGCCGGGCCGGTGCTCGGACGCCCCCTCGGATGGCGTGGCCGCGACGACGGGGAGCCCGCGTCCGTCGTCGTGCCACACGGTGGACGTGGCCCGGGGTGGACGTGCCGGGGGTGCCCGGGGTGGACGTGCCGGGGGTGCCCGGGCCACCGGGTCGGGCCAGACCACCGTGCGGCCGCCGTCGACGGGCACCGCCAGCCACCTGTAACGTCGGTCGTCGCCCCGACCTGACGTCGGGGCAGGGGCGAGGAGGACCATGGCACTGGACATCGGCCGAAGGGCCCTCGAGCGGGAGGTGCGCGCCGCCCACGTCGACGGTCGGCCCGTGCCCACCGTGGCCATCGTGGGAGGCGGACTCTCGGGCCTGGCCACCGCCATCCAGCTCGCCCGGTCAGGCGTGCGCAGCTTCACCGTGCTCGAGCAGTCCGACGGGGTGGGGGGTACCTGGCGGGACAACGTCTACCCGGGGGCCGCCTGCGACGTCCCCTCCCACCTTTACTCGTTCTCCTTCGCGCCCAAGACCGACTGGTCGCGACGTTTCGCCGAGCAGCCGGAGATCCTGTCCTATGCCGAACAGTGCGTGCAGCGATTCCACCTCGAGCCGCACCTCCGGCTCCGGACCACGGTCCAGCGGGCCGAGTTCGACGAGGAGTCCGGTGCCTGGCGTCTGACGCTTGCCGCGGACGACGGAGCCGTCGAGACGATCAGAGCGGACACTGTGGTGTTCGCCTGCGGACAGCTCAATCGCCCCTTCATCCCCGACCTGGCCGGCCTCGACACCTTCACCGGGCCCAGTTGGCACTCCGCCCGGTGGGATCACGACAGCGACGTCACCGGCAAGCAGGTGGCGGTGATCGGCAGTGGGGCCAGTGCCATCCAATTCGTCCCACCGGTGGCCAGGCAGTGCGATTCGTTGACCATCTTCCAGCGCAGCCCGAACTACGTGGGTCCGAAGAAGGACCGGGCCTACAGCCCGAGCACCCGACGCCTGTTGAACCGGGTCCGCATCGTCGAGGTGGCCTACCGGTGGTGGATCTACTGGACCCTCGAGGCCCGTTGGCTCTGGTTCCGGAAGGACAGTTGGGCCGGGAGGAAGCTGCAGGAGATGTTCACCAAGGGGATCCAGGCAGAGGTGGTCTCCGAACGCCTGCCGGAAGCGTCCGTGGTGCCCGACTACCCGGTCGGCTGCAAGCGGATCCTCATCTCCAACGACTGGTACCCGACCCTGATGAGGACCGATGTCACCGTGGTCGACACGCCCGTCGACCACATCGAACCCGACGCCGTGGTCACTGCCGATGGTGACCGCCACCCCGCCGACGTGCTGATCTTCGGCACCGGCTTCGTCACCACCGAGTTCCTCGCCCACATCCCCATCACCGGCCAGGGTGGGCAGACATTGGCCGAGGAGTGGCGTGACGGCGCCCGGGCCTATCTGGGCACCGCGGTCCCCGGCTTCCCCAACTGCTACTTCCTCTACGGGCCGAACACCAACCTCGGGCACAACTCGATCCTCTTCATGGTGGAGCGCCAGGTGAACCTGATCCTGCAGGCACTGGCCGTCCAGGCCCGAACGTCCGGGGGCACGGGGGCACCGGTGGTGGGGGTGACGACCGAGGCGTACGAACGGGAGGACCGTCGCACCCAGGACCTCGTGTCGCGGACCGCGTGGGTGGCCAATTGCAGGAGTTGGTACAAGAACACCTCGGGTCGTGTGACCAACAACTGGCCGACCTGGACGGTGCGCTACTGGCGTGACACCCTGCGGCTGCGACCCGCGGATCTCGGCCTGATAGACAGCTCCACCGAGGCACCACCGGCCGGGCGGCCCGGCGCCTGACACCAGATGACCGGCAGGTCTTGCTACCGTTTCTGGCCATGGTTCGTAGCGGCCCGGTGAGGCCTGCCCACGACCCCTCCACCGGTTCCCCCGCGGGCACCTCCCAGGTGAGCGGGGTCTCCGCTCCCTGGATCCGATGACGGAGGACGCCGAACTGCCAGCGAGCCCCCCGCCCAGAACGACGCGGCACGCCCACAGCACAGCGCGGCGCGGGCGATCCGCTCCCCGCGCGACGTTCGACGAATCGGGCCTGCACTCCCTCGGCGACGAGGTGAGGAGGGCCAACGGATCCCGAAGGCGA
>JADGOF010000406.1 GCA_017883105.1 Acidimicrobiales bacterium | reverse complement strand
CGCTTCCTCGCCAACGAGCACTACCCGACCGTCAAATCCCTCGGCCCGAAGTGTCTCGGCGGCCTTGGCGCCGGCCAGGCTGGCGCCAGCAATCACGAATGTCTGCTTCGCCGTCATTGGTCCTCGATTCCCACTCGCGCACCGCGAGTACCTACCCGAGCTGCTGGGACTCCAGGGAGCCACCTCATGACAGGCGTCAATGCGAAGCTACCTCCTCTCGTGGCCGGTGTACAGCGACGAACCTGCCTTGCCCCCAGGGCACTGGGGCAGAGGATCTACTGAGGCTGATACGGCTTGAGCGGCTTTCAACACCCGGGGCGTGGCCGGATCGCGACACCGGCACGTTTGAGGGCTCGCTGGACGGTTGACGCGTCGACGTTCAATGTCTTGCCCACGGTGGCAAGTGAATCACCAACTCGATACTGGTTGACGGCTCGTTTGACGTCAGATGGAGTCAGCTTGGGGAGATTCGCTCTCCGGGCGATGCCGACGCGTTCAAGATGGTCGGCCACAGTTCGATGGTGGACACCGAACTCCCGAGCGAGGTCGTCCAACGAGCGGCCGTGCTGGTATTCCGCAGCCAGGGCTGCAACTTCAGGAGGGGTCAGTCGACGCTGGACTGGCTTCGTTGCACGTCGCGCAGCACGATCTGTGGTGGGGGAGTCGACGCCGTTGACGTCTCCACGGAGCGCCTGGGAGCCGAGGTTTGAATGCTGTCCCCTATTGTTAGGATCGCCAGCCCCAGGGCGATTCGAGGACCGTCTTGTGGCCTTCTTCGGCTTCCGGTCAGCCGCTAGTTCAACAAGGAACCCCTGTTCAGGAGGTGTTTCTAGGGTCTCAGGTGGGTTTGAAAGCCGTCCCCAAAGGTCCACGGGTGTTGTCAGAATTACAACGTTCACCCAGTTCAGAGGGGACTTCGCGTGTCCGATCGCTCGGGCACGTTTGTCTGCTATTTCAAACCTCCGTACCGGGCGCTGGCGGCCCCTTCACGCGTGAGCGCGCACGACGTCCATCAGCTTCTCCTGAGGGGTCCTGAACTCGGTTCCCCGCAGGGGACCGACGAGGTGATCGGACAGGCAGAGGGACAGGTCCTGCAGGTCCTCCCCAACACGGTCGCGTACGCACTCCAACTCCAACTCGAGCCGGTTCATGGCGCCGAGAACGGATCGACTGGCAGTCTTGGAGAAACTCGCCTCGGACATGGCCCAGCGTTCGGATGCGATGAATGCGGTGTTCACCCCGAGTGCCTTGAGGATGGATTCAAGCGCCTCAGGGAATCGCGCCGCGATCGAGGTTGCCGGAGCGAGCGGGAGTAGGACCGGGAACAGCGTCGTCTCGTTGACCAAAAGGGCGGCCTGTGGTCGCCAGAAGATGGCGGTGGCATACCAGTTCCCCAAGGCTGTCGTCGGATGCTCGACGACGGGCATGACGGGTTGCTTCACTCGATCGAGCAGCTTCTTGGTGCCATGGATCGTGTACACGGGCACCAGTGTGCCCGTTCAAGATGGTCGTGAAGAGTCATGCTCAAGTAGCCGAACTCCCTAGGGAGATCCCAAGCGCGCTTGCGGAAGTTGCCTGCCCACTATCGGCACCTAGGAGACACGAGATGGCCGCAGAACAGATCCACGTTTAGTCGAGGGCTGAACGTGTCGATGCAGTCCGCGTGGAGTACGTCGACCTCGATGTGGCGCTGGAGGCGGCACGCGGCGGCGACGATTGGGCGGTCACATGCGTGTTCCGAGCAGTCCATCCGGCGCTGCTTCATTACATACGCCGTCATGCCCCCGATGCGGCCGAGGACCTTGTATCGGAAACATGGTTGGCTGCTGCCAAGGGGTTCCCGTCGTTCGTAGGCGATGCCGATGACTTCCGGGCCTGGCTGTTCACGATCGCCAAACGACGCGTCGCCGACCACTATCGGAGCCGGGCCAGGAGTCCCCAACTGGCCGTCCTCACCGACGAGGCTGCTTCGCCCGCCGTCGTCGACGGTACATTCGAAGACACTGTCATCGAGAATCTGTCGACCGATCGTGCCATCGGGGCGCTGGTTCGTGACCTGTCTGCGGACCAGGCCGAAGTCGTGTTGTTGCGGGTCGTGGCGGATCTGAGTGTGGACCAGGTGGCCAAGATCATGGGGCGGAGCCCAGGGTCGGTGCGGGTCCTGCAACATCGTGCCCTGCGGCGCCTGGCGAAGATATGGGATCGGGGTGCTGTAACGCGATGAACGCTGAGAACGATGAGGTAGCCGAGATGCACGGACTGCCATTCGACGCAAGCACAGCAGACAGGTTCCTCACCGGGAGGATCGCCCCAGATGACGCCCCCCCAGGCCTCAGGGACCTGGCCATGCTGATCCAGGCAGCGAAACCGACGGCCTCGGTCGGCGGCGGGGTTGTCGAGGTTCAGACGGTCGCTGCGTTTGCTGCCGCTTTGGAGGTCCCCGTGGGCGTCTCAGGAATCGTCCTCGAAGGGAGAAATCGAATGCTTGGAAAGCTGCTCACGTTGAAGGTGGCTGCCGTGGCGACCACCGTGCTGCTCGGTGGAACCGCCGCCGCAGCCGCCACTGGTTCGCTGCCCGCACCCGCCCAGTCGGCCGCGTCCAACGGACTGTCACACATCGGGATCTCGGTCCCGAACCCGGACAGCCACGCATCGCCGCACGCCAGCCTCGGCGCCGGCAACGCCAAGGGCCACGCCAACGCCGACGCCAATTCCACCGGTGCCGCTACGTCGACGAGCGCATCTGCCTATGGCCAGTGCACGGCCTGGGCCGCCGTCACCAAGGGCACAGGAACGAACGCCAACGCCAGCGGTGCCCAGTCCACATTCCCGGCGTTGACCGCGACCGCCGCAGCCAAGGGTGAGTCCGTCACCCAGTACTGCGCCACTGTCACCCGGCCCGGACCTCCCACGAGCACCCCGGCCGGACCTCCCACGAGCACCCCGGCCGGACCTCCCACGAGCACCCCGGCCGGACCTCCCACGAGCACCCCGGCCG
>JADGOF010000405.1 GCA_017883105.1 Acidimicrobiales bacterium | reverse complement strand
TCGGCCACCAAGCCCGGTGACGTGCTGACCACCCGGAACGGGAAGACCATCGAGGTGCTCAACACCGACGCCGAGGGCCGTCTGGTGCTCGCCGACGGGTTGTCCCTGGCCACCGAGGCGGAGCCCGATGCCATCGTGGACCTGGCCACGTTGACCGGGGCGGCCGTGGTCGCCCTCGGGAAGGAGATCGGCGGCCTGCTCGGCAATGACGAAACCCTCCTTGGGGAGGTCCGGGCGGCGGGAGACCGGGCCGGTGAGCCGCTCTGGCCACTTCCCCTTCCCGACGACTATCGCAGCCACATCGATTCAGAGATCGCCGACATGCGGAACGTGGGCCGCCCTGGTCAGGCCGGGAGCATCTCGGCGGCCATGCTCCTTCGGGAGTTCGTCGGATCCGTTCCCTGGGCGCACCTGGACATCGCCGGCCCGGCACGATCCGATGAGAACAGTCGCTACTTCAGCAAGGGTGCCACCGGGTTCGGTGTGCGCATCCTGGTTGCCCTGGTGACCTCGGAGGAATTCGCTCACGTGCTGGTCCGCTCCAGCGAGGGGTAGGGAGCGCCTGCCCATCCCCGTCCCTTGCCCGCACATCGGGTCGACGGCCCCTGGGCAGGGCATCGAATCGAACCGTAGGGTACTTTCACCTTGTGAAGATCGCGGTGCTCGGAGCTGGTTCGTGGGGCACGACGGTGGCGTCCCTGGTGGCCCCTCGCCACCACACCGTCCTGTGGGCCAGGAATCCCGAAGTGGCCAAAGCGGTCACTGTCGACCACGCCAACCCCGACTACCTGCCGGGTTTCACCCTGGCCCGTGAGCTCGCGGCCACCGCCGACCTCGGGGAGGCTGTGTGCGCCGCCGATCTGGTGGTGATCGGCGTGCCCACGTCGGGCTTCCGCCGAGTACTGGAGGAGGTAGCGGACCATCTTCGGCCCTGGGCGCCGGTGGTCAGCCTGTCCAAGGGGCTCGAGCGGGGAACCCACCTCCGGATGACCGAGGTGATCAAGGAGGTCGTCCCGGGTCACCCGGTGGCCGCCCTCACCGGGCCCAACATCGCCACCGAGATCATGTCCGGGAAGGCCGCCGCCGCGGTGATCGCCACCGAGGACCTCGAAGTGGCCAGTGCCATCCAGAAGGTGTTCACCCGGGGTGTGTTCCGGGTGTATCTCAACCACGACGTGGTGGGCTGTGAGATGGGAGGCGCGCTGAAGAACGTGATCGCCATTGCTGCGGGCATCGGTGAGGGGCTTGGGGTCGGTGACAACACGCGTGCCGCGGTCATGTCCCGGGGTCTGGCCGAGCTGACCCGCCTCGGGGTGGCCATGGGCGCGCAACCCGCCACTTTCGCCGGCCTGGCAGGAATGGGCGACCTGATCGCCACGTGCATGAGCCCGCACAGCCGGAACCGGGCCGTGGGCGAACAGCTGGGCAGGGGCCGGCGGCTCGAAGACATCCTGGCCGAGATGCACATGGTCGCCGAAGGCGTGAAGACTGCAACCGTCGCCCTCGAGCTGGCCGAACGTCACCGCCTCGATCTCCCCATCTGCACGATGATCGACGGGGTGGTTAAGGGTGAGATCGAGCCCTCGGGTGCCTACTGGGGACTCACCCCCGCCGGTCATGAGAACGAACCCGGCTGATGCGTCGTCGAGTCCCGGACTCGCCGGGCCGACCCATGGCCGACCGGCCCGAAGCGGGTCTGGCCCCGCGCATCCCGCATTCCTCAAAGGTTCCGGCTCGCGGGTCATTCACGCGGAGTAGGGCAACGAAGTCGTAGGCGAGAGCTGAGTCCGCGCGGGCTCACGAGTTCGCGGGATCGTCACGGCACGGACTCAGTTGGCCCGATTGGGCCTGGTGCCTGGCCACGGCGGGCCCACGGCACATCGTGGCCAGGCGACGGTGGTGGCCGGATATCGGGAGTCCGGATGTCCGGCCGCATCACGCCGCTGTTGCCGAGGCCCGCTTCCCGTACACGGCCACCTCGGCTGCCCGGAAGGCCACCGCCGGATGGAACTGCCAGATGCCGAGCTGCTGTTCGATCTCGGCCTGGCTCCGTCCCGCCGAGGCCAGGCCGGTGGCCAATCGTTGGGCCCGCCGGCGCATCTGCTCCGGCTCAGTGAGTCGTTGCTCGTCAAGCCACCGCCGGTGGCTCTGCTGCAAGGACTCCGGCAACCGGCTCACGTGGCGGAGCGGCAGCGGAGGGATGTGTACCCGCACGGCCAGGTCGCCGGGTCCGTGCGGGCGGGCCAGATCGAAGGTGCAGAGACGCTGGAGGGCCCGGCGGAACGGTGAGTTCTTGCCCATGCGGTCGCCCAGGCCCAGGGATCTGGCCGTCTCGGGCAGATTGAGGTCGTACCCGTCGTCATGCACCTCGAGTCCACAGGAGAGGCGTCTGAGCAACCACGTCGTACTCGGTCCGATGATCCCCAGCCAGTACGCTCCACGTAGCGCGAGCAGGGGTGGACGCCGTGTGGGTCGGCCACCGGGTCCTGCCAACGGACCACATGGAGCGTGGGCACCTCGGGCCGGGAGCTGTCCGCGGGTCCAGCAGGCGTCGGGACGATGGGTCGGTAGGTGGGTTCCGGCGGAACGACGGTGATCGAAGGCATGGCTCTCTCCGCAATCTGATGTCGGGACCTGCCGCCCGCTCCAGTCAGAAGATGAGGAGCACCGCAGGTCTGCTGATCCGATCACCCTGACGGCCCGCGTTGCCCCGGACCTGTCCGACTTCCTTGCTGGGTCCCGAGATCCGGCCGCCAGGCAACCCGCCGGTCCGTCAGCCGAGCCCGCCCAACCCGTCAGCCTCGCCTGGGATGGGTTGATACCGGGCGACGGAGAATCCGAGCAGGAGCGGCACATCGACCGCGAACATGGCCAGCATGGCGGTGAACAACTCCAGCTGCCGGTGCGGGGTGTGGTCGTAGACGAAGACGTATTCGAGGATCCCGGCCATCACCAGGTAGGCCAGGAGGGCCCATCCCGTCACCCGGAAGAAGGTGTCCCAG
>JADGOF010000404.1 GCA_017883105.1 Acidimicrobiales bacterium | reverse complement strand
TATCCCTCGCCAATCTCGTCGTAGAGAGGGGAGGCACCCATATGGTGATGCTACGCGTGAGTCCTCAGCGCACCGGCTCGGTACTCCCGACGTGCCGATCTGCGCTACGGCCACGATGGCTCCGATCGTCGTTCTGACGCGGTGTTCTGTGCTCGGTCGGATGCATGAGATGGCCGATTATGTGATGAGCGGCGAAGACCAGCTCAGCGTCGACCCTGACGCACGGATCACCGCTTCTGTGTGCCCCCAGCCCCACTGCTCCGGCAAGCACTGCGGGCGCTTGCTGCCGCCACGGTCCACCGGCTGCAGGCTGTGCCGATTGGGGATCCCTCAGCGGGAAGACCAACCCCCGTCGGAGGCGATGGTCTGGCCGGTGACCCATTCGGCTTCGTCGCTGACCAGCCAGGCAATCAGATTGGCGGTGTCCACCGGGGTGGACCAGCGGCCGCCTGGGGAGCGCTCCGCCAGTGCGGCGATGGCGCCGGGATCCGCGTAGCCAGTGTCGTTCGGCCCGGGGTTAATGCAGTTGACGGTGATGCCCCGGGGCATGAGATGGACGGCGAGAGAAGGGGTGAGCTCACGTAGGGCGGCCTTGGTGGCGATGTAGGGAAGTTCGTCGGGCATGGCCCCGTGGTACTGACCGGAAGTGAACAGCACGACCCGACCGCCTCGGCGCCCGTCGTGACGGCGGGCGAATGCCTGGAGAAGCAGAAGCGTGGCCCGGACGTTCACGGCATAGGAAAAATCGATCTCGGTGGCGCTGAGCTGCTCGAGGGACTGGGAGCTGCTCCGGGCATGGTTGGCCACGACTACGTCGAGCCGGCCGAAGGCCCGGTAGGTCGTCTCGACCAGCGAGGCGGGGGCGTTCGGGTCGGAAAGGTCGGCGGCCAGGTGCTCGACCCGGCCTCCCGCGGCTCGGAGCTCCTCGACCAGGTCCTCGGGGCTGCCAGGGTCGGCCCGCCAGGGCTGCTCGGCGTCGTATGTCGACCAGGAGTGGAGCATCACGCCGGCACCGTCGGCCACAAGCCGGCGGGCAACAGCGGCGCCGATGACCATCCGGCGGCTGGCGCCGGTCACCAGCACGACTCGACCATCCAGTGTGTGCGCGATCTCTGAAACCCGCGTTCTGTAATCAGGCGATCTCAACCGGTCATCGCACAATTCCACTACCGAATCGGCTTGAGTTGGAAGCTAATCGGAGGTGTCAATGGGTGGTACATGGTTGAGAGAAGCCGATCGGGAGAGGATCTGGGATCTTCACTCTCAGGGATTCAATACGAACGAGATCGCGCCGATGGTGGGAAGGGCCTACTCATCGGTGGCGACTGTCATCAAGACGACGGGTGGAGTCCGGCCGACAAAGTCGCGTCGGTCGGCTCTTCGCCTTTCGCTCGCCGAACGGGAGGAGATCTCGAGAGGAATCTCAGCCAAGGAGACCTTCACCGTCATTGCCGGGAGAATCGGACGCTCGACCTCGACAGTGTCGCGTGAGGTTGCTGCCAACGGAGGTCGCGTGCACTATCGGGCCTGTCGATCTGAACGAGCCGCCCTGGCCCGAGCTCGACGGCCCAAGACAGCGAAATTGAAGAGATGTCCCCGGCTCAAAGCTGAAGTAGGGGCAAGGCTCACCAAACGCTGGTCGCCTCAGCAGATATCGGCAACTCTTCGTCAAGAATTTCCGGATGATCCGGACATGTGGATATCCCATGAGGCCATCTATCAAGCTCTCTTTGTTCGGGACAGGTGCATCTTCCCAGCCGACGCCCATAGATTGCTTCGGACCGGACGCCCTCGGCGCCGAGTTCACCGGTGCACCAGGCATGAGCGACGGGGCAAGAACCCGCACATGGTCATGATCTCCAACCGGCCGCTCGAAGTTGAAGACAGGCTCGTTCCCGGACATTGGGAAGGCGACTTGATCATGGGTCGTGGTCATCAACGAGCTATCGGAACCCTCGTCGAGCGAACCACTCGCTATGTCGTCCTCTTGAACTTGGTGAATGGCTTCACCGCAGATCTGCTGAACGCCGTCATGCGCACCCAGTTCGCTGGAATTCCGGAGCAGCTGCGCCGATCACTGACCTGGGATCAGGGGACCGAGATGTCAGGCCACATCGCGTTCACAGCTGCTACCGGCATCCCGGTCTACTTCTGCCAACCGCGCAGTCCATGGGAGCGCGGGACGAACGAGAATACGAACGGCCTTCTTCGCCAGTACTTCCCCAAGGGAGTGGACCTGGCCGGTGTAACTCAGACAAGACTCAACGCCGTCGCACGGCAGCTCAACGAACGTCCGCGAAGGATCCTAAAGTGGGGCACTCCCGCCGATCATTTTGCAAGGTTTGGTGCGATGACCGGTTGAGATCGCCTGATCGCAGATCGCGGAGTTCAGTGAGAGCGCACACAGTGGACGTAGGGACGGGCTCACCGCACGAATCCTCGCAGACCGGCTGCCCACGAGGATGGTCCATTCCTTCGGGCGCCGACGAGCAGCCTGGACTTCAGGCCCGCCCGCTTCGGGCACGAAGCTGCGGCTTCGACGCCCTCGCCAGGGCGGCCGGGGCGCCATTTGCGCATCGTGCTCAAGACTTCACCGACATCGGCCGCCCGGCGGTCCAACTTGCCACACGGCACGGCCACATACCTGGAATGGGCGCCTCCCGCCATGCGTTGCGGTAGTGCTTCCGAGCTCGGGTTTCCACCTCCAAGCGCTCGCCGACGGACCCTGCGTGTTGATGCTCTGGCGGCCCATGTGGCTCTGAGGGAAGCTTGACCCATGAGCATGCCAGGCCTCACGGTGGACGAGGCCGGCAGGCGGTTGTCGGAGGCCGGACGTAACGAAGTCGCCCAGCAGAGCCGGGTCACGATCCTGTCTCGAGTTGGCGCTCAGTTGCGAGACCCCCTCATCCTGGTATTGCTTGGCGCTTGTGTGCTGACCGTTGTCACCGGTGACCTGCCTGACACGGTGGTGATCGCCTTGGTCGTCGCGACCAATACCACCGTGGGGGTGGCC
>JADGOF010000403.1 GCA_017883105.1 Acidimicrobiales bacterium | reverse complement strand
GACGATGTCCACGATCAACAGGGCCAGCACCATGCCGCCGACCACCGCGTAGAGCGCGGTGAACGCCCACCGCTGATGGTGATCGGCCAACCAGAATCGCCGGATGCCCAGATAGTCGAAGGTGAGGGCGAGGATGCTGATGGGAATCCCGATGGCCGGGCCCACGCCCCGGGCCACGCCGATGGCCGGCAGCACGACCGGCAAGACGATGTAGCTCAACAGGCACCGGAGGGCGGAGAGGAAGATGGAGGCACTGAAGATCCGGTGGGTGTCCGACTCGTCGACCCGTGCATGCCGGTCGGGTATCCGCAGCAGGCGACGCATGGTGTCGTCGGCCCGTGAACGCGACGGCGGGAGGGCCGATCCCTGTTCGACCAACGCCACATGATCCATGTCCCCATCGTAGGCGCGCCGGCGGGTGGGTCACCATGTCACCCGGCAGCACCGCCTCTCCATGCCCGGCAGCGGTTCCGGGCCTACACTCCCAGGCACGCCATCGGCTCGTTCGCAACCACGAGGAGAACGCTGTGACCCCTGACCTCAAAGCCATCGTGCGGTCCTTCTTCGCTGACTGGTCCACGCTTGACCCATCCGTGGTGGTGGCCTATTTCGCCCAAGACGGGCAGTGGACCGAGGCCAATCGGGAAACAGCCCGCGGCCACGACGAGATCCGATCGGTACTGGAGATCCAGCTGGGATTCGGCAGTGAGTTCTCGTTCGAGTTCCGCACCATCGAAGCATGCGGCAACGTGGTGTTCACCGAGCGGATCGACCGCTTCTTGATCAACGGGGCGGCGATGGTGGTGCACGTCGCGGGGATCATGGAGTTCGATGACGCCGGAAAGATCAAGGCGTGGCGTGACTACTACGACTGGAGCGCCCTCGAACGTCAACTGCTGGCGACGGGGATCGACATGAGTGGAGCCGACCCCACCTGAGGTCCGTCGGGTTCCCTGCGCGAATGGCGGAAGGAACCCTGGTCGGGCGACATCTTTTCGTTCGCACCTACCTGTATCGTGCCGGTCATGGACGTTCGGCAATGACTTCGAATGCATCACGTCGAGTTCGTTCTGCCGCCGTTCGGTCCGGGTCGGCTGCCCCTGCCGCGGTCGACCGATCCATGTGGACAGTGGTCCAACCAGACGGGACGGTCGCTGCCGGTTGGTACCTCCTGCCGCTCCGCCTCTTCCTCGGGATCACCTTCCTCTTCGCCGGCCTCCAGAAACTTGCTAATCCTGACTTCCTCCGCAACGCCAGCCCCACCTCCATCCATGCCCAACTGGTTGGGGCCACCCACCACAGCCCGATCCATGCGTTGATCGGCCACCTCGTACCCATCGCCCCCATGGTCGGCGTGCTCATCGCCCTCGGTGAGGCGGCCATCGGAGTGGGCGTCCTCATCGGACTCTCCGTCCGGATGGCCTCCATTGCCGGGATGGCTCTCTCCTTCGGGCTCTTCCTCACCGTGAGCTATCACTCCTCGCCCTACTTCACCGGCTCGGACATCGTGTTCTTCTTCGCCTGGACCCCGTTGGCCCTGGCCGGTGCGGCCGGCGCTCCCGCGCTCGACACCTGGTTGACCGAACGGCGTGAGACCAGAACACCCGCATTGGGTGGCGGAGCACGACAGGTGGTCCTCTCCCGACGGGCATTCACCGGCATCGTGGCCGCGGTCGCCCTTGTCGGGGCAGGATTGGCCGCGGTCATCGGCCGGGCAGTCGGGGGAGCCGCCACCACGGCCAGCGGAACCGGAACCCTGGGCGGTGGTACGACCGTCCCATCCACCACGGCCACGACCGGCACGGGCGGGTCAACCACCCCGCCGACAGCCGCCGCGCCCGCGGGCACCGCGTTGGGACCGGCTACCAGTGTGCCGGTTGGGGGATCGGCCAGCTTCACCGATCCGGCCAGTGGTGATCCTTCGTTGGTGATCCAGCAGGCCGCCGGCGAGTTCGTTGCCTTCGACGCCATCTGTCCACATGCCGGCTGCACGGTGGCCTACCAGTCGAGCTCCCAGGTGATCGCTTGTCCCTGCCACGGCTCGACGTTCAATCCCAAGACGGGAGATGTCACCCAGGGGCCGGCAACCAGCGGTCTGACCGCCATCAAGATCATCAAAGGCGCCAACGGTGATCTTTACGTACCGAAGTAAGCACGAGCACAGAACGGACCGCCGGGTCGGCCGCCCTTGCCTGGCGTGTTCGGATACGCTGGAAGTGTCGTCGTCGACGGGCGGCAGCATCAACTCATGACCGCAACCACCCTCGAGCCGACCGGCACCCCCGATCCCGCCAGTGTGGACGGGTCCGCCGACAGGACGGACTGGCTGTCGGCCATCCCCTTCTTCGGGGTGCATCTCGCCCCCTTGGCCGCGTTCTTCGTCACCGTCACCTGGCAGGACTGGGTGCTGTGCGCCGTCTTGTACGTCACCCGGATGTTCTTCATCACCGCCGGGTACCACCGCTACTTCTCCCATCGCAGCTACCGCATGGGACGGGTGACCCAGTTCCTCATGGCTTTCGGGGGGACCGCCGCCGTCCAGAAGGGCCCGCTCTGGTGGGCCGGTCACCACCGACTGCACCACCGGTACACCGACCTCGACGACGACGTGCACTCGCCCCGCGACGGCTTCTGGTGGAGCCACGTAGGTTGGATCCTGTCGACCAAGTACAAGGCGACCGATCCGTCGACCATCAAGGACTTCGCGGCATTCCCCGAGTTGCGCCTGTTGGAGCGCTTCAACTGGGTGGGCCCGTGGATGCTGGCCATCGCCTGCTTCCTCATTGGCAGTTGGGGCGGCCTGTTGATCGGGTTCTTCCTCTCCACCGTGCTGTTGTGGCACGGGACATTCCTGGTCAACTCCATGGCCCACCTGGTCGGCCGCCGTCGCTACGCCACCCCCGATACGAGCCGCAACTCGATGGTCATCGCCTTGATCACCGGAGGCGAGGGCTGGCACAACAACCACCACTACCTGCCGGCCTCGGTCCGCCAGGGATTCACCTGGTGGGAGTTCGATCCGAC
>JADGOF010000402.1 GCA_017883105.1 Acidimicrobiales bacterium | reverse complement strand
TGGCGCGAGTTGATGGACGAGTCGCTGCGAGCTGTCTCCGAGGGGGCCGACCTGTGGCCGCAGGTGGCCGGCCGGGGCTTCGGTCTCCTGTCCGGTCACTTCACCACCTACTGCCTGCTCGACGTCAATCCCGAGTATCAGAATCTGAAGGCCAGGGGCCTTTCCCCGGACGGATTGGTCGCCGCCCTGCGTGATCCCGAGGTGCGGCGCACCATCGAGGAGTGGGAGCCCGACCCGGCCACGGCCGAGCGCATGGACCAGGCTTTCCGCACCACCTTCGCGTTGGGCAGCCCTCCCGAGTACGAGCCGGGACCCGAGCGTTCGCTGATGGGCCTCGCCGCCGCCGCCGGCCGAACACCGCTGTCCATGGCCTACGACGCCATGCTCGAAGACGACGGCCGGGGTCTGCTCTACCTCCCCATCCTCAACTACTCCAACGGGGATCTGGAGTCGGCCCGTGAGATGCTCCTCCACCCACGGGCCGCAGCCGGCCTGGGTGACGGGGGGGCGCACTGCGGAGTCATCTGCGACGCGTCCCAGCCCACCTTCATGCTCACCCACTGGACCCGCGACCGGACCCGCGGCGAACTGCTCCCTCTGGAGTGGATGGTGAAGAAGCAGTCCCACGACACCGCCCGCCTCTACGGCCTGACCGACCGGGGAACGGTGGAGGTGGGCGCAGTGGCCGACCTCAACCTGATCGACTACGACCGGCTGCAGTTGGGCAACCCGACAGTGGTGTCCGATCTCCCCGCCGGGGGCAAACGCCTCCTCCAGGATGCGGTCGGGTACGTCGAGACCATCAAGTGCGGCATCACCACCTTCGCCGAAGGCAAGGAGACCGGCGAGCGCCCGGGGACCTTGCTGCGCGGCGCCCGCTGAGCGGGGCCATCGGATCTGCCCCGGGGGAGCCGACGTCAGCTCTCGGTCGGACCGCCGATGGCCGACCGGACGCCTTCGGCCTGTCCGGCCGCGACCTCAGACGCCCATTCCGCCTGCATCTGCTGATTGACCCGGTGCTCGACGATGAAGGCCAGGGTCGGCACGAAGCCGGCGGCCACCACCACCACGATCCGTCCAAGCCGCCAGTGGGCCCGTCGGGCCAGGTCCGCCGCGGCCACCAGGTACACGATGTACAGATAGCCGTGGATCGGCGCCACCACCTCGGCCAACCCCTTCTCGTGGCCCCAGTACTTGAGGGGTATGGCCACGAATACCAAGATGATCAACGCAGTCCCGACGACGAACGCCATCACGCGGTAGCGGGTCAGGGCGCCGTGCACGATGACTCCTTCGGCCCGATGGACGGGCGAGACTGCGAGCACGTGCAGTCACGGATGCGGAACGGATGCATCAGGTGCGGGCCGGGTCGGAGTCGGCCGCGTTGAGTTCCTCCAGGTAGCGGTTGTACCGCGCCAGCTCGGCCGCCTCCTCGGGGGTCTGCGGCGTGAACCGATCTCCCCGCCCTCCGGTCTCCTCATCGATGAGGGTGGTGGCGGCGATGGCCACGTTCTTCCGGTGGCCACTGTTGAGCGCCCAGCCCGGTTGGTCATGACCCTCCTGCGCCGCCCGTTCCTCCTCGGTAGGCGAGAGGTCCGGGCGTGCGGCCGCCGCCGGCTGGTCGTGGATCAGCTGCCACCAGACATAGATGGCGTAGGCACCAAAGAGGGGCCATTCGAACGTGTAGGCCCAGCTCAACGTGTTCCCGTCGAGCGCCCGGTTGAGCTGCCACAGGGTGAGCCACGTGAAGACCGGGAGCACGATGAGCAGCGTCACGTGCATCCCAATGCAACGGAGCGTGAAATATCGACTCACCCCTTCATCGTACCGTCGGGCGAGGCGATCTCCCATTCGAGGGACGACCGGGCCTCACGATCCCTGCCCGCTCTCACCGGGCTGCCTAGTATTTTCCGCGTCGGGCATCGTCGTGGCGAGAAGGCGCCGGCCTGACCCCCGTCAGTGACCGAAAGGACTCCCCATGGACAACCGCTTGCGAATCGGCATCGCCGAGGCCATCGGAACGATGATCCTCATCGTCGGCGGACCGGGAACTGCGGTGTTGGCCACCGGTGGCTTCTTTCCCAAGGGTGCGGTCGGCGTGCTGGGCGTGGCCCTTGCCTTCGGCCTCAGCCTCCTGGTCGCCGCCTATGCCATCGGTTCGATCTCCGGGTGCCACATCAACCCGGCGGTGACCCTCGGGCTCTGGGTGATCGGCAAGACCAGGACCAAGGAGCTCCCCTTCTATATCGTCGGGCAGATCGTCGGCGGTCTCGTCGGAGCGCTGATCATCTTCATCATCGCCAAGGGCAGTTCGATTCCGTTCAGCGCCAAGGCAACGGGCTTCGCCTCCAACGGCTACGGCATCCATTCCCCCGGTGGCTTCAAGCTCGGCGCCGTCATGATGGCCGAAGTGTTCTTCACCGGCGTCTTCGTGTTCATCATCGCTTCCACCAGCCGCCTGTCGATGCCGGTGGGCCTTACCGGGGTCACGGTGGGTCTCACCCTGACCGTCATCCACCTCATCTCCATTCCCATCGACAACACCTCGGTGAACCCGGCCCGCAGCCTCTCCACTGCGGTGTTCCAGGGGAGCTGGGCCCTCAACCAACTCTGGGTCTTCATCATCTTCCCCATTGTGGGAGGCATCCTCGGGGGTGCAGCGTGGCGCGCTCTACGGCCGGCTTCGGACGAGCTGTCCGAGGAAGTTTCCGAGGCGGGTGCACCGGCACCATACGGTCGACGCCCCCAGCCCGAATAGGCACCGCCGAACACCGTGGACAAGAGCGCGTGACCGTACCGTTGGTCAGCTTCCCATTCCTCCCAGCCCCGTCTCGGTATCGGCCGAGGCGGAGTGACCCATAGAAAGGCCGTGACCGTGCGATCCTCATCGTCACATCCGGGCCCTACCGTTCCCTCGATGGCCTACACAACCGAGCACCCCACGCTGTTCAACCCCCATGTCGAAGTCCGGGTCAGCAAGCGCCGCAAGAAGACGGCCGGTGCCCACTGGGAGGGTGATCGCATCGTG
>JADGOF010000043.1 GCA_017883105.1 Acidimicrobiales bacterium | reverse complement strand
CCCGTACATCGAGACCTTCCTCAACGCGGCAGACCTCATCCCCGGTGGTGCAGAGCTGACCCTTCCGACCGTCACCGCCAAGTTCACCGTCAATGCCGGCGACACCATCGGCCAGACCATCTCGGACTTCGAGACCGAGTTCGTCTCCACGACAAACACTTCGATCGGTGCAGCAAACCTTGACGCCTACCCGAGCAACAACGACCCTGCCGGCCAGGGCATCAACAAGACGCCTGCTTACGTCGCCCCGAGCCCCCGGTGGTCTCTCACGGTCGCCGCCACACCGGCTCCGACCGTCACCGCGGTCAGCCCGAACTCGGGGCCGGCCGCCGGTGGCACCAGCGTGACCATCACCGGCACCAACCTCTCCGGTGCGACCGCGGTCCACTTCGGGACCAACGCCGCGCCGGTCACCACCGACACCGCCACCTCGATCACCACCACGGCCCCTGCGGGCACCGGCACCGTGGACGTCACGGTGACCACGCCGGGCGGCACGTCGGCCACCTCGGCAGCCGATGTGTTCACCTACGTGGCCGGTACGCCCGGCGCACCGGCCGGTGTTTCGGCCACAGCTGGAAACGCCTCGGCCACCGTGAGTTGGATTGCCGGTTCGAACGGTGGTTCGCCGATCACCGGTTACACGGTGACCTCGTCGCCGGGCGCTCTGACCTGCACCTCCCCCAGCGCCACCTCATGCACGGTCAACGGACTGACCAACGGCACCGTTTACACGTTCACGGTGAGGGCCGCCAACGCCAACGGCTCCGGTCCGGCTTCGATCCCCTCCAACAGCGTCACGCCGACCTCCAACACCGCTGCGTTCACCTCGGCATCGTCCGCCACGGTGGCGGCCGGGAAGAACCTGAGATTCAACATCACCACCAGCGGCACTCCGGCTCCGACCGTGACTGCAGTAGGTCTGCCGAGCTGGTTGACGTTCTTCGCCCCGTCGAAGCACGGGCCGGGCAAACTCAAGGGAACAGGACCGACGTCCGGTACCGGGATCTACACCTTCACGCTGCACGCCAACAACGGGACCGGACCGGACACCGTCCAAACGTTTCATGCCTACGTGCTCAGGATTACCTCTCCGGCAACTGCCACATTGCACAAGAGCGTGGCCGGCAGTTTCCAAGTGACCTCGACTGGTGTGTCCCCGGTGGCGGCCCTGACGGCCACCGGGCTTCCCGCTGGGCTGACCTTCACCGACAATCACGACGGAACGGGAACCATCTCCGGCACACCGTCGGCGACAGACAAGGTCAAGACCTACTCAGTGAAGGTCAGAGCCGTGTCCGCCGGCGTCACCGTCAAACAGAGGCTGAAGCTCCAGATACTGGCGTAGTGGCCGTGACACCATCCGGCGATGCGGGCCAGCGCACGCTCAGGGACTGCAAGGCCGTCAAGTCGCTGACGGTCTCGCACCTCCCGGCCCGGGAGGAACCCGGAGGCGAACAGTACCTGTTCCCCCCCGCGTTGCGGCGCCAATGGCCGCCTCCAAGCACTGCTCGACGATGAACTGCGCCACCCACGCCGGTGAGTTGAACGCCTGGTCCTCTTGGACCCTGAGGAATCGGTCGACCTGGGGGAAGGATCCAGCAGACGTCGATCGGATGAGCACCTGCATGTCGGAGTCCACCACCCCGGGCGACACCGCAAAAGCTATCAGTCCGTGGTGCCGCTCCTCCCGGGCGATCACCTCGGAGATCATCTCGACCGCCGCCTTCGACGCGCAGTAGGCGGCCCAGCCCTCATACGGGTTGGTGGCTGCACCCGAAGAGATGTTGACCAGCGCGCCGGTGCCCGGCCTGGCCCGCACATGCCGGGCGAAGGCCGCCGACCCGTGAAGCACCCCGAGGATGTTGATGTCGATGTGGCGGTGGAGCGCGTCGGGATCAGCTTCGGCCAATGGGCCGATGGGGGCGAGGACCCCTGCATTGTTCACCCATAGATCGATCCGGCCGAAGGCCTCGACGACGTCGCCGGCAAAGGCGTCCACCGCTCGTGCGTCGGTCACGTCCACCGAGGCGGTCACGCTCTCCGTGCCGACGGGCCCATCGGGCCGGGTGCGGGCACACAACCCGAGGCGCATGCCCTCGCTGGCCAACGACGCGGCCAGGCCGGCGCCCAGGCCACGACTGGCGCCGGTGATCACCGCCACCTGTCCGGCATGGGCCGCCCGATCACGGGAGCCATGGGCCATCGAGGGAGGAGTCAACCCTCGGTAGAGACGAACACGTTCTTCACGTCGCTGTAGGACTCCAGCGCTTCCAATCCGAGCTCGCGTCCGAAACCGGACTGCTTCATGCCGCCGAAGCTGGTCTGCACCCGTACCGAGCTGTTCGAGTTGACCGAGAGGTTGCCGGCCTGGACCGCCCGAGCCATCCGCAGAGCCCGGGCCCCATCGCGGGTCCAGATGGAGCCGGAAAGACCGAACGGGGTGTCGTTGGCCAAGCGCTCCGCGTCCTCTTCGTCGTCGAAGGGGATGACTGCCACGACCGGCCCGAAGATCTCCTCCCTGGCCATCCGCCACTCGGCCCGGGCCGGAGCCACCACGGTGGGTGGGAACCAGAAGCCCGGGCCGTCAGGGACCGATCCCCGGTGTGCGGCCTCCACCGGCCCGCCCCCGGGCTCGCCCATCCCGTCGGCCAGAAAGCCGGCCACCACCTGACGATGGGCGGCGGTGACCATCGGCCCCATCTTGATTGAGGAGTCGGTGGGATCGCCCACCGTCCATGCGTCGACGGCGTCGGCGAGCAGCGCCAGGTACTCCTCAAACACCGTGCGCTGAACGAGCACTCGGCTGCGGGCGCAGCAGTCCTGTCCCCCGTTGGCGAACACACCGGCCGGTGTGGCTGTCGCTGCCCGTTCGAGGTCGGCGTCGTCGAAGATGATGTTGGCCGACTTGCCACCCAGCTCGAGGGTGACACGCTTGATCGTCCCCGAGGCCCGCGACATCACCTCGCGCCCGACCTCGGTGGAACCGGTGAAGGCCACTTTGGCCACATCGGGGTGTTCGGCCAGACGGGTGCCGACCACCGACCCCTTGCCCACGACCACCTGGAACACGCCTTCGGGGATTCCGGCGTCCAGGGCCAGTTCGGCCAGGCGCAGTGCGGTCAACGGGGTGATCTCGGCCGGTTTGACCACGATGGTGTTGCCGGTGGCCAACGCCGGACCGACCTTCCACGACGTGATGGCGATGGGGAAGTTCCATGGAATGATTGCGGCCACCAGGCCCAGCGGCTCGTGGAAGGTCATGTCGACCCCCCCGGCCACCGGCACCGTCGCTCCCCGGTGCTTGTCCACCGCTCCGGCGTAGAAGTACAGGACCTCGGCCACCATGCCCACCTCGTCGCGACTCTCGCTGATGGGCTTGCCCACGTTGCCGGTCTCGAGTTGCGCGAGTTCTTCCGCGTGCTCCTCGACCTGGGCGGCGAAGCGTCGCATCAGGCGGGCCCGGTCGGCGGGCGCCACCGCCCTCCAGGCGGGACCGGCCTCGAGGGACCGGGCCACCGTGGCGTCGGCCTCGTCGACCCCCTGGACCGGGATCTCCGCGATGGCGGCCTCGGTGGCCGGATTCACGACCGTGGTGACGGTGCTCATGACTGCTCCTCTTTGCCCGTTGGTTCTTCTTGTCCGGCGCGTGCTGCAGCCATCAATGCCGCGAACAGTCTGGAATCGCCGGACTCTTCGGGGTGCCACTGGACCCCCACCACAAAGCGTTGATCGGGCAGCTCCACCGCTTCGATGATCCCGTCCTCGCTGGTGGCCGTCACCACCAGGCCACGGCCGAGCTCCCCGACGGCCTGGTGGTGGCTGCACAGCACGTCGACCCGTTCGCCGAGCACTCGGCGGACCGAGCTGCCCGCACGGGTGATGATCGACACCGGGCCGAACGCCCCGGGCCGGGGCTGGTGGCCGGTCGACCCGAGCACGTCGGGCAACTGCTGGACCAGATCGCCACCGAGCGTCACATTGAGCACCTGGAGACCCCGGCAGATGGCAAGGATCGGAAGATCCCGCCGCAGGGCGGCCTCGAGGAGGTCGATCTCCAACGCATCGCGCCGGTCGCTGGACCCCCCGTTGCGGGGATCGGGCACCTGTCCGTACCGCCCGGCGCCGACATCGCCGCCACCGATGAGGACCAGGCCGTCGAGGACCCCCACCAGGCCGTCAAGCAGAGTGGCCGCATCGGCCACCACATCCGAGGGCGCCGAGGGTGGGATGAGGACGGGTTGGCCCCCAGCGGCCACCACCATGTCGAGATAGGCCCCCGGCACCAGCGCGGCGTCACGTTCCCACGACCACCACGAGGTGACCTGTCGGTACGTGGAGACCCCGATGAGGGGCCGTGATCCGGCCGGCGTCATGGTGGTCAGTATTCCATCCCATCACCCGCACACCTCCTGGATAAGGTTCGGGCCCGAACCGAACGGAGAGTGGTCGACCGGGGAGAACCGGTCGACACCGAACCGTACCGACGTCACTCACTGGAGGCAGCCATGGCACGACTCAACGGCAAAGTAGCGGTGATCACCGGGGCCGGCAGCGGCATCGGCCGGGTCGCCGCCACCCTGTTCGCCGCCGAAGGGGCGCAGGTGGTGGTGGCCGATGTGATGGCCGACCAGGCCGCCTCGGCGGCGGCCGAGATCATCGGGGCCGGCGGATCGGCCATCGCGGTCACCGTCGACGTCACTGACGAGGAGCAGGTCAACGCCATGGTGGCCGCGGCCGTCTCCACCTACGGCGGCCTGCACGTGGTATTCAATAACGCCGGCATCTTCCCCGACGACGACGGCGGCATCCTCGACACTCCTCCCGAGACCTGGCAGAAGGTGATGGAGGTCAACCTGAAGGGCGTCTGGCTGGGCTGCCGTGCCGCGGTCCCGGCCATGCTGGACTCTGGGGGGGGCTCCATCGTCAACGTGGCCTCCTTCGTGGCCCTGATGGGGGCGGCCACCGCGCAGATCGCCTATACGGCCTCCAAAGGCGGGGTCCTGGCCATGACCCGCGAACTGGCCGTGGAGTACGCCCGAAAGGGCATCCGGGCCAACTCGATCTGCCCCGGGCCGATCGAGACCCCTCTGCTGGCCGAACTGTTGGCCGACCCGACCCGGCGCCAGCGGCGCCTGGTCCATATCCCCATCGGCCGGTTCGGGCGTCCCGAGGAGATCGCCAAGGCGGCGCTGTTTCTGGCTTCGGACGACTCGTCGTTCGTCACCGGATCGGCACTGGTGGTCGACGGTGGGATCACCGCGGCCTACGTGACCCCCGAGTAAGGGCTGGACGACCGGCCGTCCCTGGGTCAGAGTGCTTGGATGCTGACGCTCGCAACCCTGCCCCATCTCATTCAGTCGGGTGACATCGACACCGTGGTGGTCGCCTTCCCCGACCTCCAGGGTCGCCCGGTCGGCAAGCGGGTGACCGGGGCGTTCTTCCTCGATCACGTCCTGCATCATGGAATCGAGGCCTGCGACTACCTCTTGGCCTGCGACGTGGACATGGACCCGCTGCCCGGCTACGAGTTCGCCAACTGGGAGGCCGGCTTCGGCGACATGAACGCGGTGATCGATCCCCACACGGCGCGCCCCCTCCCCTGGCTTCCGGGGAGCGCTCTGGTGCTCTGCGACCTGCTCACCATGGATGGCGAGCCGGTGGAGGTATCGCCCCGGCGCATCCTGCGCAGGCAGTTGGAGCGGGCCGCGGCCCGCGGCCTCGAGGTCAAGTGCGCCACCGAGCTCGAGTTCTACCTGTTCCTCGACTCGTTCAGCGAGGCGTCCGAGAAGCACTGGCAGGGGCTGGTGCCTCACGCCGACACCATCGAGGACTACCAGTTGCTGCAGACCTCCCGCGAGGAGTACGTCATCGCCCGCATCCGCAATCAGATGCTCGAGGCCGGCATCCCCATCGAGTTCTCCAAGGGTGAAGCCGGCATCGGCCAGCACGAGATCAACATCACCTACGGCGGAGCCCTCGAGGTGGCCGATCGGCACCTGGTGTTCAAGAACGGGGTCAAGGAGATCGCGTCGGGATTCGGCCGGGCTGCCACCTTCATGGCCAAGTGGTCGATGGACACCGCCGGCTCCTCGTGCCACATCCACACCAGTCTGTGGGACGCCGTCACCGGGGGCCCGTTGATGGCCCCGGGGGAACGGGAGCATCCGGCGTCCGGCTTCTCCCCCATCGGCGAGCAGTTCCTGGCCGGCCAGATCTTCGCCGCCAGGCAGTTGGCCTGGTGCTTCGCCCCCTATGTGAACTCCTACCGTCGCTATGTGCCCGACTCGTGGGCGCCGACCGCCGTGGTGTGGGGCGAGGACAACCGCACCTGTGGGTTCCGCGCCGTGGGGGCGAGAGCTGGACGGCGGGTAGAGAGCCGTATCCCGGGGGCGGACGTCAATCCGTATCTCGCCCTGGCCGCGGCCATTGCCGGCGGACTGTGGGGCATCGAACACGAACTGGTGCTCGAGCCGGCGTTCAACGGAAACGCCTACAAGGCTGATGACGTGCCCCGCATACCCTCCACTCTCCCCGAGGCCATCGATAACCTGGCCACCAGCGAGGTGGCAGCCGAGGCGTTCGGGCCGGAGGTCCACCACCATCTGCTCAACACCGCCCGCCAGGAGTGGGCCAAGGCCAACAGTGTGGTCACCGACTGGGAGTTGGCCCGCAACTTCGAGCGCATCTGACGTCGTTGGCGTCATGGTGGCGCTCGGGCCTGGTCCTTGACGAACCACCGGCGCAGTGCCACCATGGAACCAATCATGTACCGCGCGTCCACCTCGGAACTCCTTCTTACCTGACGGCGAGCGCCACATCGCGTTCGCCCGCAACCTCCTGAGCCGATTCGGCCAGGGGGTTTTTTGTTGGCCGGACACGAGGGCGCCCACGGCAGGCAGGCCACGGAGCCCCATACCCACCCGAGCACCACCGAACCACATCACAGAGAATCAAGGGAGCAACCCCAGTGAGCAGCGAACCGACCACGAAGGAAACGGCGGATCCCGCCGATCATGGGAGCCATCACCGACTGGCCATGCCCTGCGACGTCTCCCCGATGCCGTTCCACCTCTACCGCCCTTACGTTCCACTGACCCTTCCCGACCGGAGCTGGCCCGATCGGCAATTCAATGCGGCCCCCCGGTGGGCCAGCGTGGACTTGCGCGACGGCAACCAGGCGTTGGTCGACCCGATGGACCCCGAGCGCAAGTTGAAGCTGTTCCAGACCCTGGTGGACGTGGGGTTCAAGGAGATCGAGGTCGGCTTCCCCTCAGCGTCGCAGACCGACTACGACTTCCAGCGCCAGATCATCGACGGTGATCTGATCCCCGATGACGTGACCATCCAAGTGCTGGTCCAGTGCCGCGAGCAGCTGATCGAGCGCACCTTCGAGTCACTGGCCGGGGCGAGGCAGGCCATCGTCCACTTCTACAACTCCACCTCGGAGCTCCAGCGACGGGTCGTATTCGGCCTCGACCGGGCCGGCATCATGGACATCGCGGTCAACGCCGCCCGCTTGTGCAAAAAGTTCGAGTCCACTCTGCCCGATACGGACATCCGCTACGAGTACTCCCCCGAGAGCTTCACCGGGACCGAACCCGACTTCGCCGTCGAGATCTGCGAAGCGGTGATGGCGGTGATCGAGCCCACGCCCGAGCGGCCGATCATCATCAACCTGCCCAACACAGTCGAGATGTACGGCCCCAACGTCTATGCCGATGTCATCGAGTGGTTCGGCCGGACCATCAAGCACCGCGACTCGATCATCCTGAGCCTCCACCCCCACAACGATCGTGGAACCGCAGTGGCGGCCGCCGAGCTGGCCGTTCTGGCCGGTGCCGACCGGGTCGAGGGCACGCTGTTCGGCAACGGCGAGCGGACCGGCAACGTGGACGTGGTCACCTTGGCCATGAACCTGTTCTCACAGGGCATCGATCCCGCACTCGACTTCAGCGACATCGACAAGGTGCGGCGGGTGGCCGAGTACGCCACCCGGATGCCGGTGCACCCCCGCCATCCCTACGCCGGCGACCTGGTCTACACGGCCTTCTCCGGATCCCATCAGGACGCCATCAAGAAGGGCTTCGCGGCCATCGGCACCGAGTACGACCACTGGGAGGTCCCCTACCTGCCGATCGACCCGAGCCACACCGGGCGGACCTACCAGGCGATCATCCAGGTCAACAGCCAGTCCGGCAAGGGCGGCGTCGCCTACGTCATGGACACGGAGCACGGACTCGACCTGCCCCGTCGGCTCCAGATCGAGTTCTCCAAACAGGTGCAGGCGGTCACCGAGGACAGCGGGACGGTGATCCAGGCCGGGGAGATGTGGGACGTCTTCTCCCAGACCTACCTGTCCGACGAGGCCGGCGTGCGTCTGATCGGGAGTGAGGTCACCACCGGGGGTCGCCGCACCACAGTCACCGCCCAACTCCTGGTCGACGGCGAGCCCCGTACGGTGATGGGCGAAGGAAACGGACCCATCGATGCCCTGGTCGGCGCGTTGCGGTCCGACCTCGGGGTCGACTTCGAGGTGAAGGACTACAGCGAGCACGCCCTCACTGCCGGGAGCGGGGCGTCGGCCGTGGCCTACGTGGAAGCCGAGGGCCCGGACGGCTCCACCTGGTGGGGCGTGGGGATGGACTCGAGCATTCTCGACGCCTCGCTGGGCGCCGTGGTCAGCGCGGCCAATCGGGCTCTGGCGGGACGGGAGCCGCGTCCGTGATCGCCTGCCATCCTCCGGAGGTCAGGGCGTAGTTGGCCACGCTCCCGTCGGTGAACCAGCTGTAGGTTGCCGGCCGCACCAGCGTGGCCATGCCGGCGAAGGCCACGGGGAGTGCGGCCAGAGGATCGTGCGCAATGGGTGAGAGTTCTTCGCTGCTGTCCTCGTAGAGGCCGGTATGGCGAAGTGCGGAGTGCAGCTCGGCGAGCACTCCCTTCCGGCCGGTCGCCTTGGCCGCGCCCAGCACGGCGAGCAAGAGCTGGTGGGTGTTGACCCCCGATCGTCCGCCCGGTCCGCCGGCCACCGGTCGACCCAGGGCGACCTCCACCATGGCCCCGACCAGATCGACCCCGGAAGCGAGGGCGTTGCTCGGCTCCACCAGACGCGGGTTGACGTCGATGATGACCAGCCCGTCCCGGCCCACGATGACATCGGCCGACAGGGCGCCGTGCCATCCGAGGCCGCGCCCCAATGCCACGAGAGCGGTTCGGGCTTCGGGGAGATGGAGACTCCTCTTGTGGCTGGCACCTCCGTTGATCCCTTCTGCCATGCGCTGGCACGCATGGAACGCCACCAGCTGGCCGTGGTCGAAGACGGTCTGCACCATGACCAGGGGCCCGTCCACTGGGGCCTGGACGAGCACGCCGCTCCCCTGGAAAGCGCCTTCTCTCTGCAACGCGGCGGCCAGATGGGTGAGCTCCTGGTTGGTCCGCACCAACTGGACCCCGGAGGTGGCCGTCCCGATGGGTCGCTTTACGAACACCGGCAAATGGTCGTAGCTGGTGAGATCCCCGGATCTCTCGACCACCGCCGACTCCGGCTGGGGAAGGTCGAGTCGCCGCAGCGTGCGGTAGGCCGAAAGCTTGTCCTGCACCGAGGCCAAGGCTTCGAAGGCGGGGACGATGGTGGTCACCCCATGGTCGGCCAGGCGCTGTCGGGCAGACGCCAGCACAGCGACCTGCTCCTGTGTGGGGAGGAGCAGGTCGAAGTCGTGGGTGTCCCAGATGGCCAGGGCGGCGTCGAGCCAGGCGAAGGGGTCGGGGCCGTAGGGCGGGACGTGGTGGATGCGCCGCACATGGCGGGTGAACCGGGTGAGGCTGACGCCCTTGGGGGCGAGCACGTCCACCCGGTGGCCCTCCTCGCCGAGGCGGAGGGCGGCCTGTTTGGCGGTGAGGCCCGATCCGTCGGTCAGCAGCACCCGCATGGTGTCGGTGGTGTCCCTTCGTGGGGGTCGCCCCGCCCGCGGTGGCCCGCAGCGGGGGCGGGTCGCAGGGGAGGTCTGTGTCGCACTGTCGAGATCCCCCGCCGCAGGAGCTCTCGGTAGTTTGTCTTCTGTAATCAGTATATCTCTTAAACATACGATGTATACATACGGGATAGACCAAATCTAGAGAACTGAAAGACTGAGGAGATGGCCCGACCCCTGTTGATCGACCGTGAATCGGTGTTGGTGGCGGCCTTCCGGATTGCCGACGAGGAGGGCCTCGCCGCGGTGACCATGCAGCGGGTGGCCACGGATCTGCTGGTCACTCCCATGGCCCTCTACCGGCACGTCGCCAACAAGGCGGACCTGCTGGACGGCCTGGTTGAGCTCCTGCTCGACGATGTCCCGCTCCCGCCCGCAACCATGCCCTGGCGTGAACGCCTGCGATGGATCGCAGAGTCGATCCGCCTCGCCGCCCAGGCCCATCCCGCGGTGTTCGTGCTCCTGTTCCAGAGGCCGGCCACCACGGCTGCCCTGGACGTGCGTCGCGCCATCTACGACGCCCTCCGTGACGGCGGAGTGCCCGAATCCGAGGTGGCCCGGACCGAGCGGGTCATCAGCACGGTGATCCTCGGGTTCGCCGCCAGTGAAGCGGGGGGCCGGTTCCGCAACCGGCCCAAACGGGAAGTCGACAGCGATTTTGCCGCGGCCCAAGCGATGGTCGAGCACTACCTCGACCAGATGCGCGGCGAGGGCGCTTCGTCCACCTCGTAGGTTCGAAACGGAACGGTCGACACCGTCCAACGGTGCTCATCGCTCGAGCGGATGACTGATGCGAACCCCTGGATGCCGATGGAACCCGCGATCCGCGGTCACCAAGATGGCCCCGTGTTCGAGCGCCACCGCTGACGCTCGCAGGCCGGACTCAGAACCGGTTGAGCCGCTTGAAGATGCCCTTGGTCTGCTTGTAGAGATTGACGAACTCGGCGAAGAGCTCGTCATAGACCGCCCGGTTGGCACGGTCGGGGGTGAAGGTGCGTCGGACCTTGACCATGGCCGGGATCTCATCGACGCTCACCCGTCCGAGGGCCACCAGCGTGAGGAGCCCCGCACCGCGCACGTTGGCCAGGACCGGGTCGGCCACCTGGCGGATCTCCCGGTTCAACACATCGGCGTGGATCTGGGACCACTGGTCGGAGTTGGCCCCGCCACCGATGAAGGCCAGGGAGTCGAACCGGCGCCCGGCGAACTTCTCCACCGCATCGAGCAGCCAGCGCGAGTTGAAGGCCACCCCTTCGTAGACGGCGCGCACCATCTCGGACCGGGTGGTGGACAACGACAGGTTGTGGAAACCGCCCCGGATGGTGTGGTCGTCCACCGGGGACCGCTCGCCGTTGAGCCACGGGGTGAACAACACCCGTCCGCTGCCGGGGGCCACGCCGTCGACCATGGTGTTCATGGCCTCGAAGTCGTCGGCCAGGCCCAGGTTGTCCCGCACGAAGGTGAGGCAGGC
>JADGOF010000401.1 GCA_017883105.1 Acidimicrobiales bacterium | reverse complement strand
GACCTGAGGGCGTTCCGCCAGTGGGGCAGCCGCACCCCGGGCCACCCCGAGCTGCACCACACCGCCGGAGTCGAGGTGACCACCGGCCCCCTCGGCCAGGGGGTGGCCAACGGCGTGGGCATGGGCATCGCCGAGCGGTGGCTCCGCACCAACTTCTCGCCCGAGGTATGCGACCACCACACCTATGTGCTCGCCGGCGACGGTTGCTTCGAAGAGGGCATCTCGCACGAGGCGGCATCGCTGGCCGGGCACCTGGGCCTGGGCCGATTGGTCTACGTCTACGACGACAACCACATCACCATCGACGGTCCCACCGAGCTCTCCTACTCGGACAATGTCGGCGAGCGCTTCGCCGCCTACGGATGGGGGGTCGACGACATCGGTGAGGTGGCCAACGACATCGACGCCATCGAGGCCGCCCTCCTGCGAGCGAAGGCCGACGAGGACCGCCCCTCTCTCATCCTCCTGCGCAGCCACATCGGCTACCCCTCCCCCCATCTGACGGACACGGCCAAGGCCCACGGTGACCCCTTCTCCGAGGAGGAGATCCGCCTCACCAAGGAGATACTCGGGCTCCCGGTCGACCAGACCTTCTGGGTCCCCGATGACGTGCTCGACCTGTACCGCCGCTGCATCCCGAGGGGCGAGTCCTGGCGCGCCGAGTGGACCGCCCGCTTCGATGCCTGGGACGGGGACAAAGAGCGCTGGGAGGCCGCCCAACGGGGCCACGGGCTGACCGGTTGGGACGCCAAGCTTCCCTCGTTCACGCCCGCCGACGGCCCGATGGCCACCCGTCAGGCCATCAAGGCCTGCATCGATGCCACCAGTGGCTCCATCCCAGGCCTCCTCCCCGGCAGCGCCGATCTGACCGGCAACACGGGGATGGCCATGCAGGACGCGCTGGCCCAGTCGGTCGAGGAACCCGGCGGTTCCCTCATCCACTACGGCATCCGCGAGCACGGGATGGGTGGGGTGATGACCGGCATGGCCGCCCACCGGGGCGTCGTCCCGGTCGGTGGCACCTTCTTCGTCTTCAGCGACTACATGCGCGGTGCGGTGCGGGTGGCTGCCATCTCCGGCGTGCACGTCATCTACTCGTGGACCCACGACTCGATCGGACTGGGCCAGGACGGACCGACCCACCAGCCCATCGAGCAGTTAGCCGCCATCCGGGCCATGCCCAACCTGTGGGTCATCCGGCCGGCCGATGCCAACGAGACGGCCCAGGCATGGAGGATCGCCGTCGACAGAGACGGGCCGACCGCGCTCATACTCACCAGGCAACAGATCCCGGTGCTGGCTGAGACGGTCGAGCGGGCCCAGTTCGGCGTAGCGCATGGAGCCTACGTGGTCCGCGACCCGGAAGGGAGTGCTCCCCAGGTGGTGCTCATCGGCACCGGCAGCGAGGTCCACGTCTGCCTGGGCGCCGCCGAGCTGTTGGAGGCGGACGGCGTGGCGGTCCGGGTGGTGTCCTTCCCGTCATGGGAGCTCCTGGCCCTCCAGACGGACGAGTACCAGCGGGCGCTCTTCCCCTTCGGCGTG
The DNA here is from genome assembly GCA_017883105.1 of Acidimicrobiales bacterium. Classification (GTDB taxonomy): domain Bacteria; phylum Actinomycetota; class Acidimicrobiia; order Acidimicrobiales; family RAAP-2; genus Bog-756. Next base: position 1,488 of record JADGOF010000401.1, on the reverse strand, counting down.
CCCCGCCTGGCCGTCGAGGCGGCCAGCTCCTTCGGATGGGAGCGGTACGCCGAGGCCACCGTGTGCATCGACCGCTTCGGGGCCTCTGCCCCGGGAGAGAAGAACATGGAGGAGTTCGGCTTCACGCCTGCACACGTGGCGGCCGAAGCCACCGCCCTTCTCCAACGCCAACCAGCCCGGTGACCGCGCCCACACCCACGGGTCGGACCGGCGCTGTCGGCCGTCTCCCCCGGCGACGGCACGATCGAAAGGAACGCCGTGACCCCACTCAATGATCTCTACGACCAACAGGGGCAGAGCCCCTGGCTCGACAACCTGCGCCGGGACTGGCTGCAGGACGGCACGCTGGCCGGATTGGTGGATCGGGGCATCCGGGGTGTGACCTCCAACCCGACCATCTTCGCCAAGGCCATCTCCGGCCAGGACACCTACGACAAGGAGTTCGGCGCGTTGATCACCACCAAGTCGGTGGAGGACGCCTACTGGGACCTGGTCGTCGACGACATCACGGCCGCCTTGGCCATCCTCCGCCCCGTCTACGACACGTCCGACGGCCGCGACGGCTTTGTGTCGGTGGAGGTGGCGCCGTCCCTGGCCCACGACACCGACGGCACCACCACCGCGGCCCGGGCGCTGCACGCCCGCATCGGTCAGCCGAACGTGCTGGTCAAGATTCCGGCCACCCCCGAGGGCCTCCCTTCGATCCACCAGATGATCAGCGAGGGCCACAGCATCAACGTGACCCTGATCTTCAGCATCGCCCGCTACGACCAGGTCATCGAGGCGTACCTGTCCGGGCTCGAGGCCCTGGCCGCCTCCGGTGAACTCGACCTGTCGGGCACGGCCAGCGTGGCCTCCTTCTTCATCAGCCGGGTCGACACCGAGGTCGACCGCCGTCTCGATGCAGCGGCAGGTGCGTCATCCGACGGCGACTCGACCCGCGCCCTGCGGGGTCAGGCCGCGGTGGCCCAGGCACGCCTGGCCTACCAACTGTTCACCGAGCGGTTCTCCGGACCCCGGTGGGAGGCGCTGGCCGCCAAGGGTGCCCAGATGCAGCGACCGCTGTGGGCGTCGACCTCCACGAAGAACCCGGCCTACCCCGACCTGGCCTACGTCGACACGCTGATCGGTCCGGACACCGTCAACACCATGCCCGACGGCACCGTCTCGGATTTTCTCGACCACGGCACGGTGGCCCGGACCATCGATGACGGTGTCGACCGGGCCCGCACGCTCATGGACGAGCTGACGGCGGCGGGCATCGACATGGAGGACGTGGCCCAGACCCTCGAGGCCGAAGGGGTGGCGTCGTTCGCCAAATCGTTCGACGAGCTCATGCAGTCCCTGTCGGACAAGGCCAACGCGCTGAGCAACGGGTAGTTGCCGTGGCGGGGGCATTCTGCCTCCACCTTGACCCTGTGCGCGATCAGCGGCTCGCGCCGAACACGATGAGGAGAGCAGCATGAAGATTGCCATGATCGGACTGGG